>JADFLG010000155.1 GCA_022564545.1 Chloroflexota bacterium
TCGACGAGCGCCCACCGGCCTCCGCCTACATCAAGCGCAAGTTGGGCGAGGTCTTCCGCTTCGGCTTCCCGGGCAACATCGACATTGCCGTCGGCCACACCTCCCATGATCATTACCCGGGGAATCTCTGTGCTGCCGCCTTCAGGTCGTCCGGCTTTGAGCGGCTCGTACTCGGCCTGGTTGGGGTCGCGTTCTGAAGCCCCAGAGGTCAAAGTCCCGTTCATCCAGGGGCCGAATATTGCATTGACCCAGGTCAGAATCTCAGGGTCGGACCGGTAGTTGGTCGACAGAGATAAACGCTGTGCTCCAAGCGAGTCGATCAGGCTCTGCAACTGGGCGAGATCGGCTCTCCTGAACCTGTAAATCGACTGCTTGCCATCACCAACGACAAACAACGCGCCGGGCGTCGGGACCCCGCCCTTACTCTCGTTAGCGCCCCGATTGACCCGGCCTCCCCGATATGACCGATCGGCGAGCAGCATTGCCAGCTTCAGTTGAAGGGGGTCGGTGTCCTGGAACTCGTCGATCAGTATGTGGGTGTATCGGGCCTGGAAATACTCCCTGGCCTCCCGGCTGTCGGTCAGTAACTGGCACGACAGGACCAGCAGGTCCTGGAACTCCAGGAGGCCTTCGGCTCGGCGTTTATCCGCATATCCGAGCACCATTTTCGCCACAGCATTGATCAGCGGAACGACCGTCGCCTCACCAAGCGACTGGCGACCCGAATCGAGCGTTTGCTGTGCCGCCTTGAGGAGCGCCCGTACTTCATCGAGGCTGCTGTCGCCACCGGCAAGCGAACTCCAGTCGCCTTTCCTGCCACCGCTGAAGTTCAGCTTTTGGAGCTGGGTCAGTGCGAGAACGCACTCCTCGTCTATGCCGGAATCAAGTGCTTCATCTATCCAGGAGACTGCCAGAACGATGCCGGTGTCGAGGTGATTCAGCATCAGGTCGTCCGGATTCACGCAGTATTCTCGCAGGTTTACTGCCGTTGCTAAATCCGATCGAACAGACGACAGGAACACACGCGGGTCGATCGACCCATTCGGCTGCGGCAGCGCCCCAATGCGTTCGACGAGATCGTAGCTGGCGTGTAGTTCACCAGCGAGATCGCGCAATGTGGCAAGCGGGGACCTCAGGCCCAACTGTTGTGCGCTAATTACGGCTTCCGAAAACTCAGCTTGCGACAGCGCGCCGTCCAGCCACTCGTCCCATTCTTCATCGAATCGCGTGTCTCCCTGCACGCCATCGAGCAGCTCAAAGACGGGTGGGAGTCCAACATCGAGTGGCCGCTCTCGAAGAAGGCTTTGCGCAAAGCTGTGAATCGTTCCAATAAATGCCGAATCAAGCGACTCCAGCGCTGACGACAATGCCGATTCGTCGGCGGCGTCTTCGCTATCGGCGGCACGGGCCTGTTCCAGTCGTTTTTCCAGTTCCTCGCGGACCCGCTGGCGAAGTTCGGAGGCGGCGGCAACTGTGAACGTGATGGCCGCGATATTTTCAGGTCGAACACCGCCCCGCGTAACCAGGTTCGCAATCCGCTCGACCAGTGCCTGCGTCTTGCCGGTCCCGGCTCCAGCTCCGGCATAGATCGTTTCCGTAAGCGATCCATCGGCCATCCCGACAATTCGATCCCTTGCTGAGTCGCTCACTCGCCGCCCTCCGCAAGGTCCAGGTAGTTCTCAAGCGCGGGATCGGATCGTTTTTTCGACTCCCAGAGTCTCGCCTTGCTCCTGGGACAAACCCGCTCGTACTCGCAATATCTGCAGTTCTCGAACGACGGACCGCCATCGCCGTAATTTTTCGACTCGCCAGGACGCGCAGGAAATACGCCGTTGTCGATACCCTCGACTATCGTTTCGACTGCAGCCGCCAGTGCGGTTTCCGCGCGGTCCTTGTCGTACCGGGGTGGTCCTGGCTTCAGCTCGTCGTTGCCTGATTCACGCACGAACCAGTACGAAGCAGAGATATCGGCCTGTGGATACTTGTTCGCCACAGCCATTGAGTAGAGCGGTAACTGCAGCTTGGTACCCCGTTTGATCGGGTCACCTTCGAGCTTCGAGTAGGCAGTGTTGCCGCCCGATTTATAGTCGTAAACGATCACTCGACGGCCATCGTCCGATATGTCGACCCGGTCGATTTGCCCCCTGAACCTGACGGTCTTGCCAGACAGGGTCCGCACCTCGACTGCGGGTCCGCCCTGTTCACTGCCAAACGCGTATTCCGCTTCCACCTGGCGCATTTCTGGATGTGCCGCAACGGTCGGCTCACGGCGCAACCACTGGCGCAGGATCAGCCATGCCCGGTTGCGTTCGATCCGCCAGGCGCCCTCCGAGCGGCCGGGCGTTTCTTCCTTAAGCGCCTCGATGTGATTCCCAATCGCGTCGCGAAGCCAGTCTTCCTGGCGTTGGTCCTGCTCCGCCCTCGCAGGCGGGCCGCCGGCATGACCCATTCGCCAGAGGGAAAACCTTTCGAGCACGTCGTGGATCAGCGTCCCGAACGAAAGGGCGTCCAGCGCCAGTTCGGGTTCAGGCGAGTCCGTCGGCTCGACGTGCAGGCGACGTGAGAGGAAATAGCGATACGGACAGGCGGCGTACGTCTCAAACGCCGTGGCCGACCCGACGATTTCAGACGTTACGCCCGGACCTGACTCGCCCTTGCCCTCCGGCACCTCGACATTGCCGTCGTAAACCGACCAGGTCTCGCCGCTCTGCTCGACTTCGAACTTCACGGAACCGGCTATCGATGGAATCAACTGCGACAGCGGGAACGCTGCTGGAGCGTTGCCGCCGAGATCCCAGCTTCTGGCGCCCCAATTTCGCGCACTGAGTACGTCGTACTCGCGCACGTCGCCTGCCTGTTCCGCCGGGAGCGTGGCTGAATCTGAACGCCGGTGCATCGTCAGTCCCCTGATCGCCTGCTTCGTATGCTCCCGCGTCGTCAAACCATGATTGTTCAACTGGCCAGCCTGTAGCAGCGGCTCGCCCGAAACCAGCCTCACCGCCTCAAGAAACCACCGCGCAGGCCCAAACTTCCTCGACTCCCCCGGCACACCGCCCGGCCAGTACATGAAAACTTGCCCGGCGCTCGACAGTACGGACACAAACGACTGCCGGCTCTCTTCGATCGATCGCTCAACAGTCTTCAGATACTGGCCATCGCCATCTATCTCCCGCTTCAACGGGTCAGGCAAAAGGGGGTCGGGGATTCCAGCGCTCGGATACCGCCCTTCCGTCATTCCGAGCACAAAGACCGCCTCGAACGGGCACCCCGCCGCGGTCCAGACCGGACCCACATACACGCCAGAACCCAGCGACCGGAGACCGGCTGAACGTCTGCCAAGTTGCTCCCTCAGAACCCCTGCACAGTGTTTGTAACCGGGAACATTGCCAGGAGTTTCCAGCGATTCCAGCCTGTCGATCAGGTTGAACAACCGGGTCCTGCGGGCCTCGGCGGCGGTGGAGTCAACAGCCAGCAGGTAGTCGTCCGCCAATAAGCGCAGCCACCTGCCAAATCCCGACCAGCTGTCCTGTGACGCACCTGGCTTGCGGCCACCAAGTGTCTCGACAAACACACGCAGGGCCAACGCATACTCAGCGTCGGATTTCGCCGCGTCGACCTCATTCGCCCTGCCCTCGTCCAGCCGTTCCGAGCGTTGGGCCCGCACAACACGATGGTTCGCAAACTGGTCGAGTCGTGGAATCCAGCTGTCTTCGACCGAGGAAGTCACTCCAGCGGTCCGTGAGAGGGCATCCCATCTTGCCGCTGGCACTGGCAGGCCTGTGTTCGAGTCTTTGACAGGCGCGGTCGAAAGCCAGGCGGTCAGGTCCAGACGGGTGAAATCGTTTTCGAATAGATCGAGCAGACCTGTCACAAACCGCCCTTCAGGCGCATCGGACAGCGCAGTCCGGTCCGGGCCAGAGACGGGTATCCCGGCCAGCTCAAGCGCTTCGCCAATGCGGGTGGCATAGGTGTCGTCTTCGAAGACGACCGCCATCCGTGCGAATTTTTTGGCCTTCCCTTCGGCATTTGGGCGAGCAAGCCCGACTATCTTCCGCACCACGTCCCGTACTTCCTCGGCCACATCGGGCACGCCGATCGGGTTCAGGTTCTGGCGGTTTTGCCGAGAAGTTTTTTGTCCTGTGCCAGTTGCCGCTTTAGAAGTCATCCCGTCAAAGACATCATCAGGAATTGAGACCGTTACTGTGTCTGGCAGGCCGGCAAGCGCGTCGAACAAAGGTCGTTGCACCGGGGCGACAGGCGCGGCTTTGACGAGAATCACGACTCCCAGCGCTCTCGCCTTTTGGCCAGAAGTTCCAGTTCCCTGGTGGTTTCGAACGATCTTCGCTGCCCGCTCGGCGACCACGACGCCGCGTCGATACCGATTGGCGAAATGCATGTAACTGTCGAACCTGCCGACAAGTTCACGTTGCACGTCGCTCCCGGCCCTGAGCCGATCGAGCTGGCCCCGCTTTAGCAGTTCCAATTCCCGGAAAGTCGAATGCAGCGCAGTCTGCAGTTGAGGCGATACGTCGGTGCCGCCAAGTCTTGTTCCCAGCTTCTGGTCGCGGGCCGCCTCGTATACGAACTCGGACGCCTGCAGATCGTGGAGGAGTGGCTGGTCGAATTCCCGGCCCGCCAGTTGCTCGGCGATATCTTCCAGCCGCTTGAAATCGACGTTGAAAAGACCCTTTCTGGCAAGGGCGCGGCGCAGGTAGAACGACGCCTGGTTGGTGGGCGTTACGACCGTGATCCGTTCGAATCCACGCGTGTTTCTGACCTCGTCGATCAGCCGTCGCAGTTCCCGGACAATTGTCATCGAGAACGCCCCTCACGGTCCTCCCCGCTTCCCAGGGAAATGGGTGCCCGCTCGTGGCCGCGCGGGTGGGTGCACCTGTCCTCCCTCCCTGCCAGGGAGGCGGGTGCCCATTCGTGGGCGCGAGGGTGGGTCGGACCGTAGGCGGGAGGATCGCCCGGTATCCTCAGGGCAAAAACGATCCGCCCAATCGAGTCTGGCAGAAACGGTGAGATAAGGCGACGCGCGCGCGATCCACACCCTGACCATCTCCCTGCCAGGGAGATGGGACTAACCCCCGGCCGACACGCTGCTGAGTTCTCCCTGCCTCCCAGGGAAGCGGGTGCCCGCTGGCTGGCGCGAGGGTGGGTCGAACGGTGGATCGAAAGTCCGGCGTTATTCTCGCCTGCGTCTGGGGTGGTGTTCATAAGGATTGCGGGTACGTCTGATGTGCGCACCTGCAGGGTAATGGGAACACCGGTCGTATGGCGAGCGAAAATGGCGCCCCCGGCGAGACTCGAACTCACGCTCCCGGCTTCGGAGGCCGGTGCTCTATCCAGCTGAGCTACGGGGGCAGACGTTTGATTCTAGTTCAGAATCGGCTTTTCAGTCCCTAACCAACCGGTTGAAACGGGTCATTTGTAAACACATGTAATCATCGGAGTGTTTACATGCTCGATCAAACTGTTTACAGACAGCGAAAACTTGGACTCTCGACTCG
>JADFLG010000156.1 GCA_022564545.1 Chloroflexota bacterium
AGCGAACAAATCCAGTTGACTTACCGGGTTTGAAATGAACAATTCGACCTCAGGGGTAATGTCGAATACGGCTTCCGCCACCGCCGTCCCATGAACAGTGCTCGCTTCACAGTCAGACAAATTGCTCGTGAATACGCCAACACTCGTGTAACAACGGACACTGGCAGGTTCGGGCAACTCGGACAGTGAGATTGAACTCCATCCTTGGAACCCAAGGTCGATGATCCCGACCTTGATACCTGTGCCATCGAGCCCGACTGTGTTCCATGCCGGCGAACCGTGGACGGTCGTGCCTTCGGACGTTATGGCGCTAATCTGCGGCGGCGTTATTCGATCGACTCGCAAGACACCGGGGATGTAAGACAACTGATGGGCAAACCGCACCGGCACCCGCGCCTCGACCACAACCTCAACATGGTTTAGCACGGTCGCTGTTTGCCCAATCAGATCAAGATCAACATCTTCTGGTGAAGCAAACCAGATCGTCACGTCGATGCTCGGGTCTATTGCATCCGCATTGGACAGTTCCGAGAAATCCGGTCGTTCCTCAAGAGTCCCTGCCCTGTAAGCCTCCGAAAGCGCCCGAACTTCGGAGCCGACCTTCCGGTACCTGAAGTCGTACTTATTGAAGTTGGCGAGTATTTCAGCGTTAAGTTGCCGGATATCGGGGTCTTCGTCAGCCAGAACAGCAATCGAATCGCCCACGACCATCACGACCGAGCCAGTCACCACCGCAATGATCACGAGTCCTGCAGTCGGGACTTCAGGCCGGCGCACGAACACCGCGATTGCCGACCCGCCTGCCACGATGACCACTGCCGCTATCGCAACGATCACGAGCACGCTCGAGCCATCGCCACCGTCGTCGGCGCCAACGATTCCAATTCCAGCAACGTCCGCCAGCTCCAGGCCGACCTCAGTCGGTGCGGGAACGATTTCGGGAGTGGGCGTCGAATCCTGCGAAGATTCAGCGACTACAGCGGTTGGCTCCGGTGCCCCGGCGTCATCAGCGACCGCAGCCAGTGTGGCCGTCGGGGCCGGGTCCGTGTCAGAACCCGAAGCCGCCAGTGGCTGCGGCGCGGGGCCCGGGTCCGGGTTCACGAACCCGTAAATGGCAAATACCGAGAACCCGCCCGCCTCGCCCGTGAACGTGACCGTGCACACAGCCCGGTCGCTCAACCTCTCGCACTGCGCCACCTCAGTGAAGACCTCACCGCCATCGGAAACTTTGGTGATCGCGATCTCACGCTTCTGTGAGACCATGTCGTCCAGCCAACCGAGCGAGATGCTCATCGTCACAGTGTTGTCGCCAAGGTCCCCCTGCGTCACGCCAGATTTTTGAACCGATACGAAATACGCAAGTTCGTCGTCTGCCTTCAGCGCAAACGTGCTGCCCACCGCAGCTTCCAGCTCGTCCGGGTCGGCTGAATACGTCGTGACCAGGCTCACATCGTCGGGGAGAAGCTCAAGGTCGACCTCAAACGACACAGCGACGTCATCAAGCGAATTCGCCGAGGTAGCGAACGAGCCATCATCAACCGCATGGGGCGAGTACAGCAGGACCGGGTCCGTGATCTGCACATCAAGCGTGTTTTCTCCCGCTGAAACGTTTGCAACGCCGATCACCGTTATGTCATCTGCCAGTCGAATCTCAGCGGTCCCGGTGCCGTTCACGACATCCAGTGAAAGCCGACCGATCTGGACATCCAGGCGACCAGTGAGTTCGACGTCCCTGGTCAAGCCGTTAACAGGAACCGAAATACTAATGCCATCTGCTGCCGATTCTGTTGTGATTACGGTCTCATCGATTTCAACGGCTCCACCGGTCATCGCTTCGATCGCCGCTTCGAGGGCGTTGCCGTCGTCTTCCGAAATCGTAATCAAGATGGAGTCAGGCTCATCCGGATCAACGACGGGAACTGCGGTCGGCCCAGAAGTAACGGCAACTGTAGCGGTGGCAGTAGCGGTCGGCCCCGGGGTGGTGATCGGAGGAGAAGGAGCCAACTCTGGCGGACGTGATATAGAAACGCCGCCCGCCGCCGGTCCCTTTCCCGCTGCTGTTATTGCGCTAACGGTGACGGAATACGCGTCGCCTGGTGCGAGCAAGTCCGGTACCAGTATCTGAGTTGCGCTCGTTTCAAGCACCAATGCAAGTGCTGTGCCCGTCAGGACTGCGGGGGTCAGCACGACGGAATATCCCGTGACAGGAGTTCCGCCGTCAGAATCAGGAGCGGCCCAACTCACCGCGACCGAGCTACCGTCAGCCTCTATATTCACAGTGACCAATGCCGGTGGTCCAGGCAGACCCCACGGACTGACCGGCCCCGCTCCGGTCGCAGGGCCCGTGCCTAAGCCAGTCGACGCCTTGATAGTGAAGAAGTACTCAAGGGCGGGGTCAAGACCGGTGAATGTATAGGTGAAGGCATCGCCGCCAAGCCTGACTATCTCGCCGGTCTTCAGGTTCTGGATTTGGTACTGATCGATGGGACGGCCGCTCGTGTCTTCGGGAACGTCCCAGGTGAGCACTATCGAGAACAGCCCCGGCTCGGCCACGAAGCTGGCCGGTTCCGTCGGCGGCTCGAGTTGCAGCACCGGTGATTCGTCGCTCCCCCCGGATGCTGGGACCGGCGTGGCTGTTGCCGGGGGAGGAATGAACGGTGGTGGCGCGGGGGCCGCGGTGGGTACCGGTGTGGCCGATGGATTTAGCTGCTGGACCGAAAGAGAGTCAAACCCGCTCACCGGCACCAAAATGCCCGATTCATACAGTTGAGTGCTCAGAGCGCCCGAGGTCCTGAACGTCAGGGTCTCGGTGCCGAAACCTGTTCGCCGGACCGTAAGACGAAGCACCGCTCCCTCTGATCCCGACACCCCGCCCGGCTTGCTGCAGATGAACGCCGACGCCTGGTCGTCGGAAGTACGCTTGGTCGACGGCGACGCAAACCCGCCAACCAGTAGACCCGCACAGGCTGGATCTATCAACTCGACGACCGAATCGTCGTGCTCAATTACGACCTGGACGGTGTCCGGGCCTCCGAGTACCAGACCGTCCACACAAATCTGGATATCAATGAAATCATCGGTATCGTCCAGGTTTATCGAATCGATAGGGCCACCGTCCGAGTCGAGGAACCCGAACCGCAGCGTGCCATCGCCACAGTCGGCGCTAACGGGCGTCGACGGGACAGTACCTGAAACCCCGTTCGAGCCCGATGTTGTGGCGTAAACCCACGACCCCTGGGTGTTCGTGATGAACGCGGCCAGCAGGGTGACGAAGACAAGCGCGAACACCCAGCGAAATGAAGATCGCTGATGCGAAATGCGGACCGCTGCAAAACTAATCGAACGCATACGGCGCAGACCTCGTCGTCATGCAACCAACACTCAACGTCTCATTACGTACCAAACACAGAAATTCGCCCGATCAGAGCCCGCGCATGTTACACCGATATCAAGGCCGGAAATGTCAACGGTGCATGAACATTTCATCTAAATAATCCCTTCCAAAATTTTTCACCGCGCGCAGGCAGTGCGGTTCACATACGCATGCGGAGAACCCGGGAAAAACGGTGCCGATGAGTGATTCGGTCTCCTGTTACCGACAGGGGTCAATCGAGGGATTGAGGAAGCTCGATCGGCCGATCTTCAAGGCTCATCATGCATGGGTGAAATCACCACAGCAATTGGTTAATTGGGCAATAACGGCTGCCCGAAATCGTGTTTACGGTAGGTTCATCGCCCGGATTAAAAAGATTGAAAAGATGCAACTGCTGCACCGAAACTTGCAGTTACCCAGCGTCGAGTTAGAGGGACGCGACGGGTCGAGTTGACCGTCACGAAACACAGGCTGAAGCAGGTACTGATGCTGAGAGATTTTGCGATTCACCCACCCCGAACTTCTGTTTTCATCGGACTCACCCTGGCCCTGGGTCTGTTGATCGCAATCGGCTGTTCACCAGGCGGCCCGGGCGAACTCGCACCCACCGCCGATACCGTCGAGTCGAAACCCGCAGTCACCAGCGTCGATTCAACCCCGGCCCCTACGCCGACCCAACTTCCCACACCGACAGATGTGCCGGGCGTAGAGCCCGCGGTGGTATCCACGCCAACCACCGTGCCCGCGCAGGATCCTTCGCCGGTGCCAACAACTTCGCCAGCAGCCGGTCCAGCGCCAACCGCGACCACCGTGGCACCTGCCAGCACTCCCACACCAACCCCTCCGCCGACCGCGACGCCCACCCCAACGCCCATACCGTTGACAAACGTCTACGACGCGTTCGGGTTCTCTGTCGAGTTGGACCAGGATGCCAGTTTCCAATCATCCAACTTGAAAGTCAGGGGATGGACAGGCACCGACGCCGACAACGAGCAGGGGCTCATGACATTCACTTACAACGGCACTGACGTTGTGATTTTCTGGCAACCCAGCTCAGGGGGCAGTCCCCAGGCAGCGGTTGATTTTACCTACGAGGTCCAGAAACTCAGCAAGCCGAATTTGAACTTCGTGCCGATCAGCGAAGGCGATATCACGGTCGACGGCCAGGACGGAAGGTTTGGGGGCTATTTGACCTCCGACAGCTCGGGAGCGAATGCAAGTGGCGGGCTAATCGGTGCCTGGACATGCCAGGACTCTGGAATTCAGGTGTCGCTTACGGCATCTGGCACAGACGCCACTGCGCTTCAGATCAGGTTTGATCGTCTTACCACTGGATTCAAGTGTTCCGCGATTTAGTATGGAGTAGCTTCTCATGTTGCGAAATTTCGCGATCCTTCGTTCCAGGAATTTCACCGTTTTCAGTTTCGCCATAGCGGTATCGCTGACGTTAGGTGTAGCTTGTTCACCTTTGCAATCGGATACGGTTGAGCCGTCAGAACGGTCCATTGCGGCAGTAGGGGCTGAACAAAGTTCAGACCTTGGGGAAAATCCAAAATCCTCAACCGCTATTACAATTTTTGGAGCTCCATCAGATGCACCTTCTGGCGATGGTGACCAACCGCCGCCCGAAGACACCTATGTCGAGCCGCCGCCCGCAGAGACCTACTACGAGCCGCCGCCCGAAGATACCTATGTCGAGCCGCCGCCCGCAGAGAGCTACTACGCGCCGCCGCCCGGAGACACCTATGTCGAGCCACCGCCCGATGACGGCAGCTATTTTGAGCCGCCGCCCGATGACGGCAGTTATGTGGACCCGAATTTTGACTTCGACCCGAACGCCTATGGTGACTTCGATGCCGATCAGTTCGCCACCTTCGACTTGAACACCGTGGGTGACTTCAGCGCCGATCAGTTCGCAAACTTCGACCCACTCGCCGTGGCTGGATTCGACGCAGACCAGTTCGCTAACTTCGACCCGCTTGCCGTGGCTGGATTCGACGCAGACCAGTTCGCTAACTTCGACCCGCTCGCGGTGGCTGGGTTCGACGCAGAACAGTTCGCCAATTTCGACCCGAACGCCGTCGGTGGCTTCGATGCCGCACAGTTCGCCAACTTCGACCCGCTGGC
>JADFLG010000157.1 GCA_022564545.1 Chloroflexota bacterium
AACACTCCGGTCAGGTCATCCGTCGTCGCCTGGAGTTCTAACTGCCGGGTGCGTTCACGGTCCCGCGTGGCGTCGCGGCAAACCCCGGCCACGCCCGCGATCGTGCCTTTGGCCGCGCCGATTGGGCCTTTGGCCGCACCGATTGGGCCTTTGGCCGCACCGATTGGGCCTTTGGCCGCACCGATTGGGCCTTCGGCCGCACCGATTGGGCCTCCGGCCAAACCATCTGGCGCGTTTGCCTGGCCTGGCACGGGACGAAGGAAGCTGAACAGATGGACATCGAAGATGATTGGGTTCCCCGATGTGCCTGATGCGGGAACGTCGATCTGCAACGTGCGTCCGTGCGTGATCGACCCCAACGCCGAACGCCAGATCGACTCCAGTTCGGGCCACTGATCGAAAATCGACTTAGTGCCCTGTGCCGGCCCAAACACCCGCTCAAAAGCAGCATTCGTTTCAAGCATCCGGCCATCGGCGTCGACAACAAAAACCGGATCGTTCATTGATTCAAAAATGCTTAGTAGTGTCATTCCGTTGACTGTTGCGCCGCAGATCGGCGAGCCGCTGGCCAGGTGTACTGCCCGTGGAGGTTGTTAGAACGCGAAAGGGAACCTTGCGGCTGACTGTCATTGCGAGGAGTCCGACGACGTGGCAATAATCGCCGATATGGGCGACATTTTCGTTGGCACGGCCTGTGCTGGCTGACTCGACATGTATTAACAGTTTGAAAACTGATTGCCACGTCGTCGGACCCATTCGACAAGCTCAGGACATGCTCCTCGCAATGACAATCAATCTTGACCGCATCACGGCATCAACGGATAGTACCAGCCTCGAGACTGCTAACAGCGTCTGTGGGAACTGTAGCCAGCAGTTACTGATACCCCGGGAGCCGCCCGCAATTATCCGGGCCACTGGATCAGTTCGACCCGAACGTTGTCGGGTGCGCTGACCCAGCAAAACCGCGTGCCGTCGGGCAACTCGTTCGGACCGTCGACCAGCGGTGCGCCGACCGCTCCGAGTCTTTCGATTTCGGCATCGATGTCTTCTACGTCGAAACCGAAATGCTCAAGGCCGAGATTCGGACCCGAGTCGCCTTCGGGCAGGGTTTGCCCATCGAGTGGACCTGAAATGTTTACCGGAATGCCGTTGGCCGAGCGGCATTTCACAAACCGGTCTCCGGTGTGCCGGGTCGAGTCGTCGACGATTTCAAACCCGAAGTTATCGACCCACCATTCGGCTGTTTTTCTGGGCTCGTTCGATTTCAGGTGAATGTGGTTCAGGTTGTACATGGTGTGTTCTCTAATCGGTGCTGGGTGCCGGGTTATCGCCAGAATAAACGATGCCGGGGGGACCGACCCGGAAATCGGCCGTAAATCTCGCCCGAAAATCACGCGACGTCTCTGGCGTTAAGCCTGAGCCGCCTGATCCCACAGCCTGTGGATGGCTTCCAGGCAGTCCTCGATCATTTGCTCGGCTGCGCCCGCCTCGAACGGAGCGGTTGGGCCGACCTCGTAGCCGCCTTCCGGATATGCATACGACATTGGCAGGTAGCCGTAGTAGCCGTTCGAATAACCGGAGAACAACGTCCAGTCGGCAGGCGACCGCTCCTTCACGGCGGTCCCTATCTCGGCGAAGGGTTCTACCGGAATTGCAACGAGCGCCGTGTTGCCGAGTCGGATCACCTGGATCGGGATATCTCGCTTATCGCCGCCCCTCCCGAACGTCTGGGTGTGGCGCAGCAGCAGGGTTTCCCGCTTTGCCGGGAACGAAGCCTGTTTGATTTCCTCGACCGAGCCGCCGCTTTTCCTGACGTTTTCGAGATTTGCGCTGATTCGGTCGAACCTGGCCTGCACCTCGGACTCGGGCGGCATCTCTTTGATCGGCAACGACGCTGACGACTCGATCACGGCGAGCGTGCTGTCTGACTCGCCGGACTGGTTGAAAGAGTAGATGCCAAGATCAGCACCGGAAGACACGATCTGATCGAGTTTTTCTTCCCGCGGCACCGGGTCGATACCCAGGCGAATTCTCGCGGCCTCTATTCCGAGCTGCTTGCCGAGCCTTCGATATACGGAAGTGTCGCCGGTAAACCCTTCGACAGGGCCCTGGTTACCGGCGGCCCCCTGCAAAAACAGACACGTGCCGCCGACGACGCTTTCGACCGTCTCGCGCACAGGTCCCGGGAAGTCGGGCGTGATCAGCCTGTTTTCGGGCCCCATGATCGTGGGGTGGCAGGCGTAGTTGACAAGGGTCGCGACCGGGTTGCCGTCCAGGTCGTCAATGGCGGTTACTAATACCTCGTGATCGACGAAACCACCGGGGTTGCGTCCTGTAAAAACCTTTCCGTCGCCGGCAACCGGCCGTCGATTGATGTTGATCTCGCAGTGCCCAGAGCCCGAATCGACCCGCACCGGGGTGATCCGCGTGATGGCCTCTTCGACTGCCTGTGCCGAAGCTGGCGCCATCGAAGCGAACCACGGCCCGACCATTTCCGCGCCCTTGACGATCCACGAAAGACCCTCTATCGGACCCGAGTGGGTGTGGGTGTAGGAGATGCGCTGGCTACTGGCCGGGACGCCTGTTTTGACAGTGACAGCGTCGCGTATTGCCCGGTCGTAGATTTCGACCAGTATGCATGTGTCGATATCGAGGATTGCGATGCGGGCTGCGGGGTCGGTGTTGCCATCGGGCTCGATCACGAGGGCGGTGATCGTGAGCGGCATGTCGACGCCCTCCGCCACCTCGTGCGACTGCGCACCCCAGCCCGCGTGTGCAATGCCTGCCGGCGGTGTTATGTCGACCCTTGCGGTGCCTGCGGCGAGCATGCTTTTCTCCGGATTGTCATCGAACGGCCTGAACGGTGGAAGCTATTTAGCAGTGAAAAGTTATGAGAGTGGTTTCGGGCCGGACCTGGCGAAGTTTCGACCGCAAGTCAGGGTTACCCGTCCCAGGCTCTGGGCGCGATACCCTCAATGTGGGTCTTGACGTCGATCACGGCTGGCTTGCCTGCATTAAGTGCCTGGTCGAGCGCTCCTTCGAGTTCGCCCGGCCGATCGACCCTGATCCCGAAACCGCCCATCGATTCGGCCATGGCAGCGAAGTCGGCATCGGAAAGCATCCACATCTCGTCGGACCCTGAAGTACGGCCCCTGTAAATTCGCTCGTTCAGGGCCTGCTCCTGGTTCAGGGAAGCATTGTTGTTCACGATGGTGACCGTGTTGATCCCGTAGCGAAGCCCGGTGTCCAGTTCGGTGAAGTGATACCACAAGCCTCCATCGCCGGTAAAGCAAATGACAGGCCGGTCGGGGGCTGCAGCCTTCGCTCCGAACGCCGCCGGGAAGGCCCAACCCAGCGAGCCAGCGCAGCGGATGTACGACTGGCCGGGGTGTGTAAGGTCCATCATCGTGCCCGTCCAGATCCCCGAATGACCCGTGTCTGAAACCAGGATTGCATCGCTCGGCATGAGGTCGGTCAGTTCTTTGCACAGACGCTCCGGACGCATTGGCTCATCGTCGGAATTCCACAGGTAATCGACGCTGTCTTTCCAATCGCCAACCAGCTGCTGGACACGCGAAATCCACGATGCTCGTTGTTGTTCGTCAATCGGCAGGCCGACCTCACCGCTGGCGTCGAGCATCTTCTGGAGACCGGCCCGGACATCGGCCTGCAGGCCAACCGCAATCGGGAACGAGCGGCCCAACTCGGCCGCATTGATATCGAGCTGGACGATGCGGGTCCCGGGCCGGGGCAGCTTCCAGTCGTTCGTGACCTGACCACCGGTGTGACTGCCAACGAAGAAGACAAGATCGGCTTCAGCCAGCACCTGGTTCGCGCAAGCCCTTGAGTACGACCCCGGTACGCCCACTGCGAGAGGGTGATCGAATGGGAAGGTCTCTTTGGCGTTGAGCGCCGTCGCAACGGGGACATTCAACCGCTCCGCCAGTTCGACGAGCTCTTTACCGGCGTTGGAGGCTGTGACACCGCCACCCGCGACGATCACCGGTGTTGCGGCTCGGGAGATTTCTCCGAGTGCGTCGTTGACAGAACCGGCGTCCGGCTCGGGCCGGAACGGGGGCACACTGGCGAACTGTCCTTCGATAACCACTTCGAGGTCGGCATCTTTAGCCGCGATGTCACCCCCGGCAATGCCAGAAAGGTCGAGGTGGGCTGGCCCCGGAGTTCCGGTGGTCGATTCTCGAATCGCCTGCCTCAGGGCCATCGGGAACTGATCGACCGTATTGACCCGGGTACTGTATTTGGTGACTGCACTGAAGGGGTTGCCGTGATCGACTTCCTGGTAGGCATTGCGGTCCTGCTGGTCCTGTGGCAGACGACCTGTCAGCGCGACCACTGGCGAACAAGCCAGGTAGGCATCTTGCAGTCCTGCAGCAAGGTTCGCCGCACCGACAGATTGCGCTCCGCAGAAACCTACCGAGCGACTGACCCTGGCGTAGGCGTCGGCCATGTAGGCCGCCGGCTTTTCGCCGTGGGTCATCACCCGGGTGATCCCGAGTCGCTCCAGTTCAGGCATCGCGTCGGGAACGATCACCGGCATAAAGAAGAAGTGTGAAACACCGTAGCCGTGGAGGGTTTCAGCAAGGAAATGGGCGCCGGACATCATGGGCATCTGTTCAGCCAACCTTCAATCGAAACGAGTGCGTGGTTTGCGGTGCACTTTACATCAGGAATCGGCCAATTCGCCGGTGGCAGATGGCTGGCTCGGAGTGATTGATGAGTTGTGCGACCGGATATCATGGGGAGCATGTCAGATTACTCATACGCGAGGATTTATGCCGACGATAATGGCGAGTCCCACTTCGATGATGTGTCGATCGAACTTTCAGAGGCCGATTTCGCCCCGCCGGCCCCGCCGGCGTTCGTGAGCGGACCGCAAACGGCTATTCAAATGATGTTTTTCTCGGCGCCTGCGGGTTGGGACGGCACGTGGCACCCGACCCCGAAACGCCAGTTCATGGCGGTGTTGAAAGGTGAGTTCGAAGTCGAGGTCTCGGATGGCGAAACTCGCGTGTTCGTGCCTGGCGACCTTATTTTGCTTGAAGACCTCACCGGCAAGGGGCACTACACGAAGTTCCCCGAATCTGCCGAAGAAAACTTGATAATGGTTACGCAGTTACCAGATAACGACCGATCCAGTTTCTCCGGGCTGACTACGCCTTGAGAACGCACTGTGGGCACGGATTATTTGGCCTTCTGCGGTTTGCCGGTAAGTGAATCCGCTCGAAAAATCCCCCGTTTCAGCGAAAACCGGCCAGCAGCGTTTTTGACAGTTGACACCGATAACCTGCGTCGGTATAGTCCTTTGTGGACTAATCTTTTGTAGATTACATCAGAATGGAGCATTCGTGCCGCGGTCGTCGCCATTACCGAAGTCTAATTACCTGATCCTCGGGCTGCTCAGCTTCGGTGAAATGTCCGGCTACGACCTGAAACAGACGGCCGATATGAGC
>JADFLG010000043.1 GCA_022564545.1 Chloroflexota bacterium
CACTTGGATATCCTTCCAGGGCATCGCACACCTCCTGAGAAGTAAGATGAACGTTACCCACTGAAACTGCTACCCATGTGCCCGGTCAGAAGTGGAACCTATGTGCCCGGCTTGTACCCACCCTAACCCTCTCCCTAGGAGGGAGAGGGAACCGGGCCTATTCTCACGCTCAGCGCATACCGGTTACGTGTCCCACTCCCGGATAAACATCCGGTATGAGCGCAGTATCGCCGGTTTCGATCTGCCATCGTCTTATCTTCCGGGCCAGCTCGACCACGCGATCTGAATAAACCGGGTCGTCGTACAGGTTTGTCTGCTCGAACGGATCACTGTTCAGGTCGTACAACTCGCACTGGTCGCCCACCGAAACGTTCAACTTCCATCCGTCCCCGGTCACGACGCCGCGGTGAGGTATCTCGCGCATGCGTTCGAGCTCGCTGAGAGGAAATTCCTGGTCGATGCTGCGACCGTTCCAGTCGATAAACACATCGTTGTCACCGAGCGAGCCGCCGCCGCGCAGCAACTCGGCACGAGACACGCCCTGCAGGTGCCCGGGGATATCGAGGCCCATGAGCTCGAGGAGAGTGGGAATCGTGTCGATATGAGAGTAACGACCGGCGACCTTGTCTTGATCGAGCCAGGGTACGCGTAACAGGAACGGGACCTTTACCGATTGCTCATACATGACGACCTTCTGGAAGATGTTGTGCTCCCCCATCTGGTCGCCGTGTTCGGAGGTGAAGACAACGATCGTGCGATCGGCAATACCGGCATCGTTGATCGCATCGAGGATCCGCCCCACCGCACGGTCCATAAGGGTGACCAGTCCGTAGTAGCTGGCCTGAATTCTCCTGAACTCTTGCTCGGAGTTGACGGCAGGTCCTTCCCCCGACGCTTCCTCAGGCGGCAGGTCTCGTCCGAAAAGACCCTCCGTACCCGTACCCGAGTCCGCGAGAGACGTCTTCTGAGCCTCCGCCATCAGGCGGTGCATCCCCGCCGCGTTCTCGGGTGGGTCCACCATAAATGCGGGTGACTGTGGCAACTCCGCAGGGTCGTACAGGTCGTCCAACGGACCGGTATACGGCGGGTGCGGCTCCAGGAAGTTGACGCAAATGGCGAATGGCCTGTCTTTGTTCCGCCCGATGAACTCCCCGACACGGTCGCCAAGATAGGTCGCTTTCGTGCGTTCTTCGGGCAACGTGGCGGTGAAAGGCCGAGAGAACACCTTTTTGCCCCGCGACTCCTTGTCAGGCCCGTAGCCCAGTCCGACAAGGTAGTGGTGGTAATCGCTCAGGACTGCGTCATACTCGGGCTTCGTGTGCCATCCCCGGTACTGGTCCTCGATCGTGTGCCACTCGTCCCAGCCCCTGCGCTTGATCACCTCGTCCCCCAGGTGCCACTTTCCGTAGTAGGCAGTGTGATAGTTGGCGGGGAAGAAGTCGGCGAGCGTTTTCACATCGTCGGGAAGGGGAATGTTGTTCTTGATGCAACCGTTGGTATGGGGCCACAGACCCGTCATAAGGGTCGACCTCGACGGCGTGCAAATCGGCGAACTCACATAGGCGTTTTCGAACACGAAGCTGTCGTCGGCCAGGCGGTTCAGGTTAGGAGTCTCGATCCAGTCATTCCCATACGCAGCCATCGTGTCGGCGCGTTGCTGGTCGGTGAAGATATAGACGAGATTTGGGTGGTCGGGTCGTGCCATGCTGGCTCCGTTACTGTGATCGGGTCGGCTCGCCGGTCTGACGGGCGAGCCTATAATCCCCCCGGCACACGTTTCTTGCAACATTCACCCTGGCTGTGAAGGATTCAATTGCGGTTCAGGCACCTCGGAAATTCGGGACTTGAAGTCTCTGAAATAGGGCTCGGGGCAAACAGTTTCGGTGAGCCGCGCAAACGCGACAGGCGCGAATCAGAGGCGATAGTCCACTCCGCGATCGACAACGGGATCAATTTCATCGACACGTCCAACGTCTACGCGCAGGGCCGTTCGGAGGAATTTATCGGCGGAGCCCTCAAGGGGCGGCGGTCCGACATGCTGATCGCCACGAAGTTCGGGAGCATGCGTCGCCAGGGCCCGAACAACTTCGGTGGTTCGAGGAAGTTCATCATGAGGTCAGTCGAGGAAAGCCTCCGGCGCCTGCAGACCGACTATATCGACGTCTACATGATCCACCGGCCCGATCCGCGGATGCCCATGGAAGAGACGCTCCGGGCACTCGACGACCTGGTCCGCCAGGGCAAGGTCCTGTACACGGCGGGCTGCAATTTCGAGGCGTGGCGATTCGTCGACGCTTACCGGACCTCAAAGGCCAACGGCCTGGAGTCGTTCGCGGCCTCCCAGTTCGGCTATTCGATGCTCGCACGCAGCGCCGAGGCAGAGATGATCCCGGCCTGTCGCCAACTGGGGGTTGCAGTCATCCCCTACCTGCCCCTCGCAGCAGGCATGTTGACTGGAAAGGTCGACACCAGTGGGTCGGCTCCTCCGGGAACGCGGCTCGACATCGAAAAGCCCACCGCCGAAAAGTGGATCACCCCGCGCAACCTTGCGCTCGTAAATATGCTCGGCAACTGGGCGAAGGAACGGGGCCACTCGGTCCTGGAACTCGCATTCGCATGGTTGCTCGCCGAGCCAATTGTCGCAACAGTGATCGCGGGCGCGAGTTCGCCCGCGCAAGTGGCGCAGAACGCAGCCGCGGCGGAATGGCAGCTTACGCCCGGCGAACGGGCCGATCTGCACGCAATCCTCGATGCAAACCCGCCCGACAACTCCGGGCCATACTACTCATCGGCAGCCTACTTCCAGCAGCCAACCAAAATGGCGCCGCCCAGAGATTAGGGACCGGGGGCGGTGGCGCGAGCACGGGTTTGGTAGTTGGACGCTCCGGTTAGCCTGCCCTCATCTTGCCTTCAAGACTACGTTCCCATCACCCCTCTACGTCTCAGTCAAAATGAACCCCGGAGGTGCGTCCTCCCTGTGCGTCATCTCGACCGGGCTGTACCGCTCACCGTCGTAGACATTACCCGAATAGATCACGGTTTCCGGAACGATCTTCTCGTTTGCCGAACGCTCTTCGTGCAGCACATCGAGGTACGTAAACTCGCCAGCTTCGATCTTGCTGATAACGACATCTGCGACAGTGCCGGGCGAAAGTGAGCCAAGCTCTTTTTCCTGTGAAAGCGCACGCGCCGGGATGCGGGTCGACATGTCGAACACTTCGGCGAGCGGAATGCCCAGCGCAAGCATTTTCGACATGGTTGTTGGCATGTCGTAAACCGGCCCATCGATGTTGCCAACATGCACATCGGTGCTTATCGTGTCGGGCTTCAGTCCCTGCGCCATTGCCTGTTCCATGGTCCGGAACGCGAAACCCCTCGCACCATGCCCGATATCCAGGTAAACGCCCCTTTCTTTGGCGTCCCATATCTTCTGCCACACGTCGCCCCTGTGGTCGAAAATCGGGAATCGAAAAGCCGCGTGAAACGTGTGGGTCAAAATATCGCCGGGGTTCATCCAGTCGAGCAACTGCGGAATCGGCGCCCCGTAGGCCTCGCACATCAGGATGCCGCCACCGAAATCTGCGGCCTCACGGGCCATCGGAAGAGAAGCGAAGTGCTGGGAATGATGGAACTTGACGCCCAGCAGCGTGTCATAACTGGTGATCAGGTCCTTGACCTCGCCAGCCGAGGAAGGGTCCGGCCCGTGCGGGTCAGGCATGCGCACAAGTGAGTAGAGCCGCACACGGGTGTTCTGAATGTCCGACTCCCAGTAGTGCGGATACTCAGCGGGCGTTGCGGTACCCGCGTCGAGCGCCGTAGTCACTCCGTTCGCAAGGTTGGTGGTGTCCGAATCCACGCTCGGTCGATTTCCACGTGAAGTGTAGTTGTGCACATGCAGGTCGATCAACCCCGGCGTGACCACCCTGCCACTCGCGTCGATGACGCGTTCCGCCAGGTCCGCCGGCAGGTTCTCGCCGACCTCGGCCACGCGAGTGCCGTCGATCGCCACATCGCGAATCCCGTCTATCCCCTGGAACGGGTCGATTACCCGGCCGCCAGTGATCAGTATGTTCCACCGCATTCTTCCGCTCCTTATTGCGAATCGTCGTCAGGCCTTTTTCCGGACGGCCACCAGAACGGCACTCTATCGAAATCGAAACTCACGACAGGATTTCGCGCAAGCGTCCAACAACAGTCTCGACTTGCTCGTCCGACAGCATCTGCACCCCGATTCCAATCGATCCCCCGTCGTCGTGGGTCCGGGTCCAGATCGGTGGGTCACCCTCCTCAAGCCTCTTTATCACCTCGTGACCGTCAATCCCGGTCACGCTCGGGTCGAAGTGAATAAACACCGTCACGTTCGGCCCCAGTTGCGCCTCTTTGGGAACCGAAGTCGTCACCCCTGCCACATCCGTCAGTCCCCGTGCGAATGCAGTTCGCTTGGCCTCTTCAACAGCCAGGCGCTCCTCATGGTCAATCGAGAACCACCGGCGCAGTGCCACCGCAACCCCCATGACCTCGCCACGGTCGGTCTTGAACGGGCGGCCAAACGGACGGGCCAATCCCTGCATACCGGCCATTTCGAACCCGATGAAATTTTGCAGAAAGGCCGATTCAACAAATTCTGCCCTGCCGGTGCAGATTCCGGTTGAGTGTGGCGATCCAAAATACTTGGCGCCGAATGCCACGACATCGCCGGTCCTTGCAACCCGCATGAACTGGTCCAGCGGATAGATCTGCCCCGCTGCATCGACAACCAGCCTGATGCCGCGCTTGTCGGCCAGCACACGTGCCTCGTCAAGCGAAACCCACTCCGGTCCCCACCGGCCGCTCTCGAAATAGGCGATCCCGGCCGTTTTCGGGCCAATACCGGCCTCCATCTCCTCGACCGTGCAGCCGTCTTCCCTGCCCACATCGACAAGCTTCGCTCCGGCCAGCGTGAAGCACCGCTTGTACCCGTATTCGTGACCCTTCTGGAACACGAGCTCGTTGCGGTCGAATCCGGACGTATCTGGAATGCTGCCCATCTTGCTGCGATCATCGCCAGCCAGCACGGCGGCAGTGCCCAGCGCAATGGCCGCGGCTGCTCCCGATGTCACGAATGCCTGCTCCGTACCCAGCGTCTCGGCAATGAACTCGCCGGTCTTGCGCAACATGTCCTCAAACACCACGTATCCAGAGTTGGTCGCCTCGTCCATGGCGGCCTGCACCTCGGGCGGCGGAGTCGACCCGCCAAGCAACGTCTGGTTGCCCCGGGCGTTGATCCCGGGGGTGACTCCGAACTGCTCGTATATCCCGCTCATCGTATCCTCCAGAGGGCGCCGCACCGGGCCGGTGTGCTTAATTGGCGCAATCTGGCGTCATCATGCCCGTGCAGCAGGTGTTGTCGTTCGTCGCGGCGTATTTCTACCACAGGTTCGGCCCAAAACGACGATGTCTGAGGTGTAAAGTGCGCCAAACGGTGGGTACACACGATATACGGAACAAGTAACGGGCACCAAAAGACGACCACAAGCCCAGAGGAATAAAAAATGGCGAACGACCCCCTGAACAACCCGGTCTATGCCAGGTTTGGAGTGAAGCCCGTCATCAACGCCGGCGGCACGCACACGACACACGGCGGGTCGATGATGCGGCCCGAGGTTCGGGAGGCGATGAGCCTGGCGTCGGAGTCGTATGTCGACCTTGTCGAGTTGAAGCGCGCCACGGGCGATTTCGTGGCGGAAATCACGGGCGCCGAGGCAGGTCTGATCTGCTCAGGCGCCGCAGGCGGTCTCGTCCTGGCGACCGCGGCCGTAATGACCGGCACCGACCCCGAGAAGATCGCACAACTCCCCGATGCAACCGGAATGAAAAACGAAATCCTGATGCAACGCAACAACCCGGAGGGCTACACGAAATGCCATGAGTACGCCGGGGCCGAACTGACGTTTGCAGGAGACAAAAACGGTGCCTCGCAGGATCAACTCGCCGAAGCGATAACCGATAACACCGCGGCCATCCTGCACACGTTTGCCTACGGTCCTCCCCGGCCCGGGCTTACGCTGCCAGAAACGATTGAGGTCGCCCGGTACGCTGAAGTTCCTGTGCCGGTAATAGTCGATGGCGCGGCAATGCTACCTCCCAAAGAAAACCTGACGAAGTACATCGACCAGGGGGCAGACCTCGTAACGTTTTCCGGTGGCAAATACATCGGCGGGCCGCAATCTGCAGGACTGCTCGCCGGACGGGCCGACCTGGTGGAGGCTGCTCTGCTGAACAGCGGTCCGGGAATGGCGGTCGGGCGTCCTCAAAAGGTCGGTCGAGAGGAACTGATCGGGATGGCGACCGCGCTGCAACTGTTCGTCGAGTCGGACGATGTGGCGCGGACGGATGCCATGAGAAAGCGGGCCCAGCACATTTGCGACCGGCTGCAGGGCATTCCGGGCATCCGGGCAACCGTCGAGCACGACTTTCTGCAATTTCACGTTCCCAACTGCGTCATCAAGTTCGAGTCTGGCAACGACGCGGCTGACCGCGTATGGGAAGCAATGCACGAGGGCAACCCGCGGGTCTATATTGCCCGCATTGCCGGTGGGCTCACAGCAAACCCTGTCAACCTTCTCGACGGTCAGGAAGAGGCGGTTGCGCAGAGGCTGATCGAAGAGCTGACAAAGTAACGCACCAGGTGTGCGCCGGGGGGTTTTTTGACCGCATGTGCCCGGTAGCGGATGGCCGGGAAGCGGGTCGTCACGCACAGACACAATCGCCCGTCGCCCGTTTCCACGTACCAGCGACGGCGAGACGATTATCGACTGAAAACCGCCTGGCAGGCTCATTCAGGAGAACGGTCTTCCCCGTGCAAGGTATTCGGGGGCTTTTCGTCGTTCTGCCGTAGTTGTTGATTGCCTTCGACTGACGGAACCGCATCGAATGAGTCACGCACTTGGTCACCCGCGAAACGCACCGTGGCTTGCGCTGCCGGTTGCAACGATTGAAGTCACCCGGGCGGCGAGCTGGTGCGTGTTGTCCGGCCTTCACGGGGATCATGTACAATCCCGCCGACTGAATCATGTCCAAGATCAATACTTAAGCTATTTCTTAAGAGTCTTGCTGCATTCAGGGAGGACGAATATGTATCCAAAGTACGCGCGGCGGATCGTGCTGGGGCTGTCGGTGATGATGCTCGCCGTCATCGGTTTCGCCGCCTGTGGCTCGACGGAGACGATCATTCAAACAGTGGAAGTCATCAAGGAAGTCGAGGTAGTCAGAACCGTCGAGGTAGAAAAGATAGTCGAAGTCGAAACGATAGTAACCGCAACGGCCGAAGCCTACGGTGCGGGCCCGGGTGCAAGGACTTTCGTCCAGCCGAGGGCAGCCGTTCAGCCCAGGCAGCAGACGGGCACGCTCATCATCGAAGTGCCACGTATCTCCGGGCGGTTCGATCTCACGTCCAGCCCGTTTGACGGGCTTACCAGCGACAACTGGGGCGTCGTAGACCCGCTCATATTCGCAGACCCTGCAGAAATTCCGAAGCGCGGGGCTTTCAACCCGGCTATAAGCCTGGTCAACGGCTGGACGGTCAGTTCCGACGGAAGTTCCGTCATTTTCGACCTGAGAAAGGGCGTGGAGTTCCATCACGGGTTCGGTGAAATGACCGCCGAGGACGTGGCGTGGAGCTTCAACGAAGCCCTTCGAGATGGCAATACCAACCCGAGGACAGGGTTCGTTGGAGAGTGGATGGGCGAGTGGGAGGTTATCGCTTCGCATACCGTCAAGATGAATATCAAGTCCAATGCCGGTCTCAGCCCGGTCTGGCTGCTGGAACTGTCAAATACCTGGCGGACAACTCTGGCGGTGACATCGAAGAAAGCGAACGTCGAAAACGACCCGCTGGCCAGCAAGGTCAAAATTGGCACCGGGCCGTTTCAAATGGACGACGGTGCGGTCGACGACTTCGTAGACCTCAGCGCGGTGGCCGGTCCGCACTATCGGAGCGTGCCGAGCATTGAGTTCATCAAGATCATTGCCATGCCAGATGCACAGGTCAAGGTAGCCGCCTTCAAGGCCGGCGAAATTGACATCGTCAACATTCCGGCACAGTTCATAGATGGTGCGGTCGACGCTGTGCCCGGAGCCCGGATCCAGGTTCTTGGCGAGGGCGCAACATTGCATCTCTACGCCGGTGGCAACTTCTGGCAACAGGAAGACATCATTAATGATGTGACCATCTACCCGAGAGAGGGCCTGAAGGTCGGGCCTGAGCGACCATGGATTGGAGACCCTTACGCAGCTGGCTGCGATCCAGACAACCTGTTCAACACAGTGCCCCCGGCAAAACCGGCCTGTGAAAACATGGAGTCAGCCCGCCTCTTCAGGTGGGCGCTCGCCATGGCTATCGACCGGGACGCCATCAACGACATCATTGGCCTTGGCCGGACTCCACCCGCATACACCTTCACCGGGTTCAGGGATGGCGACCCGGAGTGGAAAGATGATTGGTTCATTCCGTATGACCCGGATGCAGCAAGGAAAATTCTCAAGGATCTGAACATCCCTGATGGATTCAAGATGACCACCTGGATCACGTCGGACTCGTCAGCGCTCCCGCCTGACATCGCCGAGTCGGCAGTGCAGTTCTGGGTCGATGAATTGGGTCTGGAAGTAGAGGTTGAAGCGACCAACTACAACGGTCGTCGCCCGACGCTGATAGGTCGCACCATCGACATACCGTTCCATCACCACATGAACGCAGGCTACGCCGACGAGCCGAAAGGCAGGCTGGTTTCTGCTGGCAAGGGCGGAGCCAACAGGGGAATGGAGCTGCCCAACCCGATTCTCGAACGGACCTACTGGGCGAACCTGGCTGAACTCGATGCGGTAAAACGAATCCAAAACAACATCTTCCTGGAGGACTATATGAGCTACTGGATGCTGAACATCCCGATGGTCTTCCAGAACGGTCTTGTGGCTGTATCGCCGCGGGTCAAAGAGTGGAGTCCGTACACCGAAACTTTTGGCAACGCCAACAGTTATGACACGGTGGTCCTCGGCAACTAAATAAGGGTCATCGGATCCTGCGACCGGTTCCCGGCAGTGGCCTGCGTGCATGGAGTGAATCTTCCTTGCACGCAGGTCGCCGGAGGGCCGGTTTGTTTGATACCGGGCAGCAAACAGCCCGGGCGAACGCGTCTTCAACTCTGGGGAGGATGGTCGACCCGATAATTCGACCCGGTCCGAGTACGCACCGCTAGCTGCCACACCTGTTTAATCTGATAAAACACACGAATGCTTCGCTATATTTTATTTCGAGCTTTATACACAGTCGTGGTGTTATGGCTGATTAGCGTATTTGTGTTTTCGCTCTCTCGGGCCGCCGGGGACCCTCGAAATATCTACCTCGACGAATATGCAACCCAGGCAATGTGGGATGCCTGGGGGGAACGCATGGGCCTCGACAGGCCGCTGGTGGTGCAGTACCTGGTGTGGCTCGGAGACGTCGTGGTGGGGGATTTCGGCCTCTCGCTGAATCACAAAAAACCCGCGCTTGACTTGATAATCACCAGAGTCCCGGCCACGTTTCAACTGGCTGGGGCGGCGTTCCTCTTCTCCGTATTCATTGGGCTTCCTCTCGGCGTCATATCGGCGATAAAACGCGGCAGTTTCCTGGACTATTTTGCGCGGGGGTTCGCGCTGCTGGGACAGGCAATGCCGGTTTTCTGGGTGGCGTTAATGGCAATACTCCTGTTCGCCGTCGAACTGGATTGGGTCCCGACGAGTAGAAAGGGAGGACCCGACAGTTATGTTCTACCGGCAATAACGCTTGGATGGGCGCCCGCGGCGGGGCTATTGAGAATTACCAGGGGGTCCATGCTGGAAATCCTGGATAGCGAGTACATAAAACTGGCACGTGCGAAAGGGGTTCCCCAGTGGAAGGTGGTGTGGAAACATGCGTTGCGCAACGCCCTGATTACACCGATCACACTGGCTGCCATCATACTGGCTTCGTTCTTAACGGGAACGATCGTAATAGAAAGCGTTTTTGCATGGCCGGGCCTGGGCCTGCTGTCGATTGAGTCGATCAAGTCAAACGATTTTCCCGTTATGGCGGCCATCGTCATGATGTTTGGGCTCTTTTTTTTAGCAATAAATTTTATTGTCGATATGTTGTACATGTGGATCGATCCACGCGTGCGGGTGTTTTAACTTGAATTTTGAAGTGCTTGCATGATCGGCACCAAATTAGAATCACAACAGAAAACGCCGGGACCGGCCCGCACGGTTTGGAATTTTGTAAGAAGATATCCAATCCTCCCTGTGATGGTGTTTGTGATGGTGCTCGTTTTAGCGGTATTCGCGCCGTTAATTGCACCTTTCGAACCAGATGCTGGGAGTATTCGCATACGAAATTTGCCACCGTTCTGGTTGGCAGGCGCGAATTCAGACCATTTGCTCGGAACCGATCCGCTGGGCCGTGACATCTTCAGCCGCACGATATTCGGCGCCCGGATTGCCGTAATAGTCGCCGGAAGCGTATTGATCGCAGGCGGGATAGGCGGCACTGCAATCGGCATGCTGGCCGGTTACAAACGAGGCTGGTTCGACGAACTGGCCATGCGTGCGGTCGACTTCACGCTGGCAATGCCCTTCTTGCTGGTGGCATTGACAGTTGTCGTCGTCTTCGGGCAGAGCCTGACCCTGATTATCGTCCTGCTGATCCTGTTTAGCTGGGATAACTTTGCGCGAGTTGTCAGGGCTGAGGCGCTCGGCCTGACGCACATCGCATACGTCGAGGCGGCACGCGTGTCAGGAGCCTCGACGACAAGGATAATTTTGCGCCATATTTTGCCCGGGGTGTTTGGCACGGTGTTGGTCGTGGCTAGTCTCAGGGTAGGACAGCTCATACTGATCGAGGCAACTCTCAGCTTCCTCGGCGCAGGTCTGCCCAAGAATGTCCCTGCATGGGGAGTTATGGTCGCCGCAGGACAGGACTTTCTGCAAACTGCCTGGTGGGTGTCGGCCGTTCCAGGGGCCATGATCTTCATAGTGGTCATGGGATTCAATTTCCTGGGCGATTGGCTGCGTGATTGGTACGACCCGAAGTTACGCCAGCAGATCCATTGACCGAGTACGGACCAGGTGGAGGAATGGCGCCAGACAACTCCCAGCTTCCCGGGCGATTGGCTGCGTGACTGCTTCAACCCTGAGTCGCGCCAACCGCAAATAGAGACCTACGAACTACAAGACACGGAAATCGGAACTACAGATGCCCAACATGCCCGAACGACGACCGAACATCATATTGATCATGTCCGACGACCTCGGCTACGAGGTGATCGGAGCGGATGGCGGGACTTCGTACAAGACCCCCGTCCTCGATCGCATGGCTGCGAACGGGATGAGGTTCGAAAATGCACACGTCCAACCGTTGTGCACGCCGACCCGCGTTCAGCTTATGACGGGCAAATACAATTTCCGGAACTACATCGGGTTCGGTCTCATGCGACCCGATGAAGTTACTTTTGGCCACCTGTTTTCAGATGCTGGCTACAAGACCCTGATTTCCGGAAAATGGCAGCTCTATTCCTACAACCCGCCCGAAGAATTCCCAGAGATGCGTAACAAGGGCCAGCGCATTGAGGATGCAGGTTTTGACGAGTACTGCGTGTGGCACGCGCACCATACCGAGCAAAAGGGTTCCCGGTATAAAGACCCCGTGATTTATGAAAACGGCAAGTACCTGACTGACACGGCTGGAAAGTACGGGGAAGACATTTTCACCGACTACATCCTGGACTTTGTCGATCGAAACAAGGACGAGGAATTCTTCGTCTATTTCCCGATGGCGCTGACCCACGGGCCGTTCGAGCCAACCCCGGACAGCCCCGAGTTTGACGATTTTGAGCCGATGCCGAACAAAAAGCTCGGCGGCGCCACGTGGGCAGCGCTGGGGGAAGGCGCAGACGCCAGTGATGCCCGTTTCTACAAGGACATGGTCGAATACCACGACAAGGTCATTGGCCGGGTCAACGACAAGTTAGAGGAACTGGGGCTGCGCGAAAACACGATCGTTATTTACGTTGGCGACAACGGTTCACCCCAGGAAGTCTGCTCGATCGTGCACGAGCACCACGAGGTGTGCGGTGGAAAAGGGCTCACAAACGACCGCGGCACGCATGTGCCCCTGATCTGCGAATGGCCAGGCACTATCGCTGCCGACAGCGTCGAGCACGCCCTCATCGATTCTTCGGACTTTCTCCCGACGATCCTGGACATAGCAGGCATCGAACCACCATCGGGGTTCGAAATGGACGGAAGATCGTTCCTGCCTCAACTTAAGGGCGAAAAAGGAAACCCACGAGAATGGGTATATTTCCACTTTGAACCCAAAAGCCCGCGCGTACACCGCTATGCGCGGTATGTTCGGGACATGCGCTGGAAGTTATTCGACGATGGAAGACTGTTCGACCTTGATTCGGATCCCGATGAGGAATATCCGATTCAGGCAGGCCAGGACAAAGACGGTCAGGCGGATGCCAGGAAAAGACTGGAACCAATTTTCGCACAGATGGTGCCGGAAACCCCTCCAGTCAAGCAGGAAATAGATCACGGCTGATGGAAACGGGCGAGGAGGTTCAGTCGTCATGTGGGGTTGCGTAAATGGCAGCCGCACCGGTGTCGGCGTCGGTCGCCCGACTGGAAGGACGGCCAGGCAAGCCGGCGCAACCGACCACAGTCGCGGGCAAGATTCTGCTAATTCCGTGAACATGCCCGGTTGTCAATAAATGTGTTGCGCAACGCCTTGATGTGTAGATGATGAACAGGTCTGCCAGACGATTAGCGGGCGACGGAATACCGAAAATATGCGGAGGTGACGAATCGTGAGTACGAGTGATCAGCAGGCCGGAAAATGGGGATCGCTGGAACTGGTCTCGGCACCGCAGGTCGAGGCTGGAGAATTGGCCAGCATCCACCTTCGCTTCGTCGCTGGCGGTGCGGGCCTCTTCCCGGGCGGGATCGTCTCGATCGACACCAATTCTGATTCCGACTGGGCCCCGCCACAGCTCGGCGATGCGTCAGCCGATGGATACCTCAAGGTGACTCCACCGGCTGGCCGCGCGGTTTCCGTTCACACCCCGGACCACAAATCTATTGTGATAACCCTGCAATCGGGTGAACTCAAATCCGGCGAATCCATTGACATCGTGCTTGGTGACCGAAGCGGCGGGGGTGGCGGACTTCGGGCGCAAACATTTTACGAGCCCCGCCGCAATTTCCTGTGCGAGGTCGACCCGACCGGGGATGGAACACACGGCAGTGCGGAAATGGCCGTGTTGCGAATCGCCGGTGGAAACGCCGAATCACTGTCTGCGATCGCACCCTCTGACATCGAAGTTGGATCGTCCTTCGCCCTGTTGCTGAAGGCCGAAGACAGGTGGGGCAACCCGGCCGAACGATACCGCGGGACCGTCGAAGTGAGTGCGCCCGGCCTGATCCTGCCCGACGGAAACAGCCTGGCGTTTGATGAAGACGACGCGGGCGTCAGGCGAATCGATGGCGCCGTGTTTACCGAGGCCGGGGCAACTCGAATCGACCTTGAGGACGCGCAAAACGGCCTGTCGGCCAGCAGCAATCAGGTTCGGATCACCCAGGAATTGCCTGCATTGAAGCTGTTCTGGGGTGACCCACACTCGGGCCAGATAGCCGACGCTTCAAAAATCGGCGACTACTTCACATACGCGAAAGAGGTTTCCGGGCTGGATTTCGCCGGGTACCAGCGAAACGACAGTGCGCACTCAACTGACGATTACGATGTTCAGCAGGTACAGGAGAAGGCATTTCACGAGCCTGGCCGGTTCGTACCGCTTCCGGGATTCGAATGGTCGGGCAATCTTGCGGCAGGCGGCCACCACAATGTCTACTTCAGCAGGTTCGATCTGCCAATGAAGCGATGGAACGGCGCCGATCGTCTTGGCCGACCCGATGAGACCGACCTCCCCCACGTGCGGGACCTCTACAACTACTACCGCGGCACCGACACGGTCATCACTCCCCATGTCGGGGGGCAGCACGCCGATTTGCAGTTCCACGACCCGACGCTGGAACCGGCAGTGGAGGTCACTTCGACACACGGGTCTTTCGAGTGGATCCTGAGGGAGTCCATCGAACGCGGCTACGAAATGGGGTTCGTCGGCGGGAACGACTGCCACACCGGCCGACCGGGAGATGACCGCCCCGGCCACCAGGAGCGGCGGTACTCCAAGGGCGGTCTCACGGGCGTGTACGCGGACGAGTTGACGCTGAAAGGGATTCTCAGCGCCATCAAGGCAAAGCGCGTTTACGCCACGACGGGTGCCAGGATCAGGGCGGCGGTGACGGTTGACGGCCATTTCATAGGCGAGAAGTTCTCGTGTAGTAACAGCACATGCGAAATACGGGTGAGCGTGGAAGGAACGGCGCCTCTCGAACGAATCGAGGTCTATCGCGGGCTTGAACTGGTGCACACCGAGCACCTCGCCGGCCCGCCGACCGGCTCCCGCATTCGGGTGCTCTGGGACGGCGCAAGCCGCATGTCGAGCTACTCAGGCATCAGCTGGGACGGATATATCGATGTTGGCGATGGCGAAATCGGAGACGTTTCGCCAGTACGGTTCGACAGCCCGAGATCGCGATACGAGCGGGCCGGCGTTTCACGAATCGACGTAGCAGGTTGGGCCTGCGGATATCCGAGCGGCGTGGTTGTCGATCTGACCGACAAATCGGGATCAAAAATAAAACCTGATATCGAGATAACGGTAGTGCTCGATTCTCAACTCATAATAGGCGAAACCTTCGGTCTTCACGGCGAGGTCGGACCGCGCAGGATGGCCCTTGCACCCGGCGACTCGGTAAGGGTATCGGCAACGCTCGAACAGCTTGCGGACCGGGCGGCAAGGGTAGAACTCGGTCACTTGAACCGGAGCGTCACGCTTGAACTCGCACCGGAGCCGGCCACCGACCGCGCCGACTTCACGGTGATCGACGATGGCGTCCTACCCGGGGTCAACCCCTACTGGGTGAAGGTGGTGCAGCAGGACATGGAAATGGCCTGGATCAGCCCGGTCTTCGCTGACTACATGCCCTGATCGCACGATTCAAATCACATCGCTGGTTGCCAGTTTCACTTCGGCAAGTACGTCCCCTGTCCGGCCTGGCACTGAATATCGCCGGAAATCAATACCGCCGGAAAAACCGCACTCAGCCACCGTCCCTGATGCGTCTATCCCCGCGCCCTGCTAGAGTCGCTCCCGCGGCGTCTCAGCCAGTCATGGAGAACTCGTAAAGTGCAACACGTCTACATCACCCTCCAGGGCGACGACAAAATCGCCATCTACAACCTCGACTCCGCCTCCGGCAACCTCACCCACCAGGAAGATATTGCCATTGTCGGCGGTCCAGCTCCCTTCGCCGTGTCGCCCGACGGCCACCACGCCTACACCGGCCTGCGCACTACCAACACGATGGTCAGCTTCGACATCGACTCCTCGAGCGGCACCCTCACCCCAACCGGCTCAGTCGATCTCGAGTCCGACCCCTGCTACGTCTCCGTCGATGCCACTGGCCGCTATCTGCTTTCGGCCTACTACTTCTCCGGCCATATCGCCGTTCACCCCATCAACGAGAATGGCGCGCTTGCGGGCCCGGCAACCGAGTGGCTCGGCACGCGGCCGAAAGCCCACTGCGCCCACACCGATGCCTCCAACAAATTCACATTCCTCCCCCACGTTGGTGAATCCAACGCCATCTACCAGTTCAGGTTCGACTCCTCGACCGGCTCGCTCACCCCCAACGACCCGCCGGTGATCGAGGCTCCCGAAGGCCACGGACCCCGTCATTACGTCTACCACCCGCACGCCAACTTCGTCTATTTCGATAACGAACAGGGCAGCAGCGTGACCGCTTATCGGTTGGACCCGGACGCAGGCACCCTGTCGCCATTCCAGACCGTCTCGACGCTTTCCGGCGGCTGGTCGGGTGAGAACTCATGCGCGCAAATACACATGACGCCGTCCGGTGACTTCCTTTACGCCACCAACCGCGGCCACAACAGCATCGCCATGTTCGCCGTCGAGACCACTTCAGGAAAGCTGACTCCGCTCGGTCAGCAGTTAACGGTCGGCACACCACGTGCGTTCGGCATCGACCCGGTCGGAAACTTCATGTTGGTCGGGGGACTCGACGACGGCGACCTCGCCACCTACCGCATCGACAGGACCTCCGGCCGGCTCGAACACATCGCCACCCGGCCAGTAGGCGATCAGCCAATGTGGATCCACATCACCGGCGCCGTCAACTGACGGCATCCGGGTTGTGCCGATATATTGCATACCCGTCGTGATCACCAGAACCGTCCACGGGCCGCCACCGGGACCACTTCCTCCAGTATTCCGTTCCGGACGCAGAAGTAGAAGTCGTGGATGTTGATCGTCGTTGCTGCCGTCATCGGCAACAGGCGCACCTGGTCCCCGATCCGAAGACCCTGCGCCTCATCTTCCAACTCCAGAATCCCGTGCTCCTCGTTCAGGCCCACCAAGGTGGCGCCGGTCGGCGATACCACGCGGGGCAACCCAGTCTCCGCGTTCATGGATTTACGTCCGATGTCGAGTATCGCGCGCTCGGGCGTCGGCCTGCTGATGACCGTCGACACCACAGTAAGCGCAAGGTCGAAGTCTGACATTTCGTCCAGGTACTTCCCGTCCATAAATATGTAGCTGCCACACTGGATTTCCGTCACATGATCGATCTTCGCGGTCTCCATGTACGTGCTCGTCCCGCCTGCGGACATTACCTGCACCTGAAGCCCAGCCGATTCCACCTCGTCCTTCGCATACTTGAACTTGTCCATCGCCTCGGCAACGATCTGACGCTTCTCTTCCTCTCCGGCCGTCACATGTCCCTCGTAACCCATGAGTCCATCGAACCGCAGTCCGGTCAACCCGTCCACGACCTTCGCAAGCGTCGTCGCCGGCTCGCCGGGTTCTACCCCGCACCGGGCGATTCGAACGTTCACGTCCACCAGGACTCCGATCTTCACGCCAATCGCTTCAGCCGCATCTGAAAGCTCACGGACGTTCTCCGCGTTATCCACGGCCACCGCTACGTTCGCCCGTCTTTCGAGCGCGGCGAGCCGTGCGATCTTCTTCGTACCCACTATCTCGTTCGCAATCAGCACCTCTCTTACGCCGCCGTCAACGAGGACCTCCGCCTCGCCCACCTTCGAGCACGTGATACCGATAGCCCCGGCGTCCAACTGCTTGTGCGCCCAGTAAGGACTCTTGTGGGTCTTCGAATGCGGCCGCAAGCCCATTCCATGCTTATCGGCGAACGATTGCATCTTGCGGAGGTTCATTTCCGCCACATCGAGGTCCACCACCAGCGCTGGCGTCTCGAAATCCTCGATCGCTGTTCCGGGGGCTGGTAAGAAGTTCACCGGCATATTCGCTCTCCCGTCTAATGTCTTCTGGGCCGCCTGACTCACGATGCCGCCGAGTCTACCGACCCGGCAACTCTCATTCGGCTCTGCTGACATTATGGCCGTGGATGCGGGGTCACGTGGGCGTGGAGCGAGGTGCTGACCAGGGCGACAAACGATTTCCCGACCGGAGTACATCCTGAGCCTGCCCGCCCTGAGCTTGTCGAACGGGTCGAAGGGTGGAGGGACCTCATGGGGCAAAGCCGCGGTTTGCGCCTGTAGAAGTCGAAAGCGGACCCCCGGCGCAGTGTCGGCACACATCATGTCAACAGATCTCTCTCATTCCAGAATCTCACGCATGGCCCAGAGTCCCGCGCCTGGCACGAATGCGGGCCGGAGTGGCCGCACAGCAACCTCCGATTATCGAGTAACCACCCGACCGCCAGTCTTCGGCAGCCCACCCGCCAGAGTAGTGAAGGAGTTGGCACCCTTCTGAGTGAGCGCCCGATTCTCGATCAGGCGATCGATCGCGACTACTCCTCTCGAGTGGGTGACACCGACCCCCGCAGCCGTAACAGGGCCACCCCTGTAACGAGTATCCAGAAGTTGAAAGAATCGAATTTGATCTCATGGAGAAGCCAAACGTCCCATACAATCGTCAGTAAGTGGAGCCACCCGGCCAGGGCTGCAAACAGGCCCAGCCACGCGATCCATTTCGGCAGGAGCGCCGTTCGGAGGATCGCAACGCTGAAGAGCCCGACGCCGATACCGGAAACAAGGGCCCACTCCAGCTGGTGACTGGCGCCCCCCGTTGCCGTCCGGTACATGACTTCCAGACTTAACCTCGTAGCAGCGTCTGCCTCGGCATAGGCGGGCGCCAGCGACTCCCAGGTCCTCATTACGCGGAGCGTGTGATCGACACCAATGAGGGCGCCCGCAATGACGGCCGCTGTTGCCAGCACTGCGACGCTTCCCGCCGGGCGCAGGGCCGTGTAAAACCCCAGGGCGGCCGGGATCGTCAGGAGAAAGGTCAGCATGAACAACGACTGCTGCGTGAGGTAAACCGGAAGATGGTCGGCGATGTACAGCAGGCTTTGCCCGGTCGTGGCAAAACTCTCTATGCCAAAGGATCCTGTGACTCTCATCGCGACAAGGCTGACCCCGACCAGGACCGCAGATACGCCGCCAACTTTCACGATGCCTGTGCTCTCCATGATCGCGACCTGCTTTTCTACTAATACGTTGACGAACGTCTATGCGAATGAGGGGAATGACCTTGACCCCGTTTCCGCGCCACCTGAAGGGTTAATTTTCCGGGTTCATCCGGCTGCTTCAGCTCCGATTAATTTGGTTTTGGCGAATCGGGCCGGAGCCATCTGGCCCAGTGCGCTGTGCGGACGTTCATTGTTGTACTCCTGACGCCAGGTTTCAACCTTTTGCCGGGCATCGGCAAGCGACAGGAACCAGTTCTCGTTCAGACACTCCTGGCGGACCTGGCCATTGAACGACTCGATGTGTACGCGAGCGTTCGCACCCAGAACGACAGACAGTCGCGACATTTGTTGAACGCCGACGGCTTCGACGTGCACAACAAAGTCGTATTGACCGAGCGTCGCGTGCCGGGCGAGGAGTTGGGTACCTGGTACATCGACCGCGTTACACGCGTCGGCGAAGGCATCGGGATTATCAAGGCATGCTTGCAGGCCGTCATCGGTCAGCCTTGCGAGGAGGATGTACAGCATTGAGAGACTCCTTATCGCTCATGGAACCTATTGGGCGAAGATATCACTAACGTTTCGTACTCATTCGATTGCTCCAACTGCGCAGGATAACGTCGAAAATAGGCCGCGAAAATTCAGCTCACAGTACCCAACCGTCAGCCAACAGATTTCCGTAAGCAGTAGAGCGGGCCACCCGCGCCTGCCCTATCGCCTGCCAGGTGGACATGCGACCTTCGCTGCCCCCGCGGGCTTCGCAGCAGCCATAACGGTCAGCGTCATGTGGTCGCTGAACGGCTTGAACGCCACTCACGCTGGGTTGCTGCTGCGCTGGTCGCTGGGGCAAGCAGTGCTGGGGTGCGCTGGATACGCACGAGGGGCAACACATCCCTAGACACGAGCTTAGAGCGAATCCAGGCCAGCGCCTACTTCCAGCCGGAGTACAGTTTTGAGCCCGCCAGGTCCAGAACCTCGTACGCCAACCCTGAGTTCTGCGCTGCTTTCTCGCCTTGAGCGGTCACTATCCAAGTGCCGCCCTTGCCGACGACCCGTCCGTTGATCATGATCGGCTCGCCGTTTACGAGAGACATCACGGCCTTGCCGCGTTCCGGGTCGACGATGGTCCCGTCCCCGTCAGCTCCTTCCGAGAAG
>JADFLG010000044.1 GCA_022564545.1 Chloroflexota bacterium
GCCCAGCTCTTTGCCATCGGGTCCCATTTCGCGCCTCCCACTCGAAACTGCTATGGGCGGATTATAGGCGGCTCTACCGCGAACGGGACGAGAACGTTTTGGCCCCGCCACCGGCTCCGCTTCATCGAATCAGCCAGCACCAACCCTGCCGGAGGGAACGTCGCACGCGACCTCAGCTGTACGCCACCTGGCAGAATCCGTGGTTGCAGTAGCCGAGCGGGTTTTTCGCAAGATACTGCTGGTGTAGTTCCTCCGCATAGTAAAAATCGCCAGCCATCGCGATTTCGGTCTCGATCTTCCCGAACCCCGAAGTTTGCAGCTCGGACTGGTAGTGGTCGCGGCTCACAATCGCCGCCGCCCGCTGTGCATCGTTCGTGGCGTATATGGCACTTCGATACTGACTGCCGACGTCGTTGCCCTGACCCATGTACTGAGTTGGGTCGTGGTTCTCCCAGAACACCTTGAACAGTGTTTCAAGGCCTACCTCGTTTGGATCGAAAACCACGAGAACGGCCTCTGTGTGTCCGGTGCGCGACGTGCAGGTCTCTTCGTATGTCGGGTTGGGAGTAGTTCCACCGCTATATCCAGCGGCGGTGGTGTACACCCCGGGCAGTTCCCAGAAGAGTCGTTCCGCACCCCAGAAGCAGCCCATGCCGAAGACGATCGACTTCATATTTTCCGGAAACGGAGGTTTTATCGACCGTCCATTGACGTAGTGCACAGACGATGTCGGTATCGGCGTATTGCGGCCCGGCAGGCAATCCTCTGGCGCGGGCACTTTCGCAGGCGTGCGTTTGAAGATATTCATGTTTTATCCCACCCGATGCTCGGTTTGTGAAACTAGCTTATATATGGTCGCGCTGTCACGTGGGGTTGGTCGCGCACGACGTTTACAGAAGCGTTACCAGCTCTGTTCAGCCATTACCCGTCGAACTCTCAGATAACGTCACCGGTGACTCACTCGTGACTCACACGTGCAGGAACGGTCGAATCTTCTCGTACACGCCGTTGACGATAGGCCTGGCCTCGACTTCCAGCCAGTCCTCGAGAATGTCCGTGTAAAGACCCCTGAAATCGAAGTTGTACGCCAGGTCGCCCTCGACCAGTTTCGCCGGGTCGAGCGAGGGGTACTCGCCGTAATGGCCGCCCCGCACCTGGTTGCCCATCACGAAGGCGACTCCGCCCGAGCCGTGGTCCGTCCCCGTGCCGTTGTCTTTTACCCGCCGGCCGAATTCCGAAAACATAAGCACCGTCACTTCGTCGCCCAGCCCGTGTTCCTCGAGGTCCTGATAAAAAGCCTCAAGCGAACTGGAAATGTCGTCCCACAGGTACCTCTGGACAGCCACCTCATCGGTGTGCGTATCAAAGCTTCCGTACTGGGTGTAGAAGATGCGCGTCCCGAGGTCTGCCATGTGGACCTGGGCGACGCCCTTCAGGCTTTTGGCAAACGGATTGTCGGGGTACTCGACGTTCGACGAATACTTTTCCGGGGCCTCCTTGATGATGTCTGCGCCCCGCATGGCGTCGAGACCCGTCTTGCCCAGGTACTCCATCACCGCATTGCCGCCCATCACGGGCGTATACATCCGGCTAAAGGCATTCAGGGCCATCGTTCGCTGCCGCTCGCCGACCACGCCGGTCAGCAATCCGTAACTCTCCAGGTCGCCCACAGATGTCACGGGCACACCCGGAGATGCGAGTGCGCGCGGCAGACCGTTGCCGAAATTGACCGCCGTCACGATATTGCTTCCCGCAGGGTCGAGCGCACGTATCGCCTGCCCCAGCCAGCCCTGGGACCCGAGCGCAGCGGGCTCGGCCGTGTGCCAGATGTCCATTGATCGGAAGTGCGAACGGTTGGGTACCGGATAGCCAATGCCGTGAATGATCGCGACGTTGCCGCTGTCATAGAGGTCTTTTATCGCGCCCATCCCCGGGTTCAGGCCGAAACCGTTGTCCAGCGGGATCACCTCGTCGTCGGTGATCTTGATATGTGGCCGGGCGTCCTTGTAGTGGCCGTTTTCGAAGGGCACGATGCAGTTGAGATAGTCATTCCCGCCCGAAAGCTGAATGACGACCAGCACTTTTTCTCGTTTGTCGGCCATATTGGTCTCAGTCATGTCGGCGCTCCCGGTCCTGAATTTCTAACCGATCGTGTTGTGCCCGTTTATTTCGGGACCCGCTGGTAAATCTGGAGACGGTGGCGAAGTGAGTCAGCAACGATCAGCCTGCCTTCAGGGTCGATCTCCACCGCTATCGGGTCCCAGAAATACGCTTCGACCCTTGCCGACACCTCGTGGGCAACGTCGGTGTCGACTTCTATGTACGGATTGAACCGTGATCGAGCGTCGAGCTCATCGGCGTTCGCTTCGAGATATTCCTGCGCCCAGGGGGACACCGTCGCCTGCCCGCGCAGTGAGGCCTGGAAGTTCCACCTGGTGTCGAACACCTGCACACGCTGGTTTACCCAGTCAGCCACATAAATGAAGCCGCCATCGTCCACGGCCACGTCCGACGGACGATTGAACTGGCCTTCACCGTCACCGTGAGTGCCGAACATGTCGATGAACTCGCCATCGGGCGAGAACCGCTGGATGCGGTCGTTCCGCCAGTCGGCCACGTAAACCCTTCCCGAAGAATCCAGGTCGAGACCCCACGGCAGATTGAACTCGCCCTCACCGGAACCCGGCGAACCCCAGCTGGAAATGTATTCGCCCTCGGGAGACATCTTCTGGATGCGGTTGTTGTGGTGATCGACCACCAGAAGATCGCCATCAGCCGTGAACTTAAGCGCAGAAGGGCCGTTGATCTGGCCGGGGGCGCTGCCCGACTCGCCCCAATTCGATTCAAACACGCCATCGGGTGTGAAAACCGTAATGCGGTTCAACTCTTCGTCCGCCACATACACGCGGTCGTCCGGGCCGTGAGCGATCGCGGTCGGGCTTCTAAATTGACCGTCGCCGTCGCCATCGCTCCCGAACTCGCCGTACCAGCCGTGTGTGATATCGCAAATGCCAACACGAATCCCGCGCCGGTGCATGGGGCTGCGGCTGATCACGAATACACGGCCGTCGGGGCGCACAGAAAGATCGACCGGCAGGTGGAAACCGCGACCACCAATGTCAGCGCCGAACCCTACGGTATCGACGTAATTCATTTTTATTTTCGAGCGTGTTTCGGTAGTCATGGGCCAAAAGTCAGACAAGCTGGTATTCGCGGGTCGCCACTATTAATTGCATTATCGAGATAATCGACCGGTCTTCATCAGAACCAGGGCCAGAATCAGATTCGCTATCCGATGGGCCTCTTGACGCCTTGCCGCTGGTAGCGAAATCCACGAGGTCAGACCGTGTTTCGTCCGACACGTCGAGTCTCCCGAGCAGTTCCAGGCAGGAACCGACAAGCGATTCCGGTGTTGAACCTTCCTTTTCGTGGGCCGCCCGGGTCTTGATGGCGTCGACGAGCCTCCGGATGCCCGGACGTTCGAGGTCCCCGACGATTCCGCTGGCGAAGTTGACGCGCTGCACCATTGTGCCGGTCGAAATCCAGTCGCTGCCGCCCATCCAGCCCTCGACGCTGGGCGGAGCTAGGAGGGCCTGCCCCATGAATCCGCTGGCCGCAGTCGCCTTGTAAACGTCGGACGAGGGCCACTGGTAACCGCCTGCCAGCCGCAGTGTTCCGACGATAAGCTCCATGGGACTCTTGATGCGCGCATACCTCGCAGCATCTGATTTGAACGAATTGGACAGGAAGAGCGCCCGGAGCATCGCCTTGATGTTGTAGCCGGACTCAAAGTAGGCGTCTGTCATCACCGTGATCGCCTCGGGGTCTTTCGGCGGGAAATGCGGCCATTGTGGGACGGGCAGCTCATCAGCCACGAAGTAGTGATACATGTGGCGCGCAATGAAGGCCGCCGTCGCGGGCTGCTCGCAAATGATGTCGATCACGTCCTCGCCATTGAAGTTTCCGGTCCTGCCAAGAAACGTCTTCTCGCCGTCGTCGTGATCAGACTCGTCGTACTTGAACTGCCATGCAATGTAGCCGTAAGGGCGCATCGTGTTGTTGCGCATCTTGATGGCCATGTAGTCCGTGTTGGCAACCGTCCAGCCGGTGAACGCACGGGCGCACTCCTTTACGTCCTCTTCGGTGTAGTTGCCAACACCCATCGAAAAGAGTTCGAGTATTTCGCGCCCGTAGTTCTCGTTGATGGCGCCCCTGTGGTTGTCCTGGTTGTCGAGAAACAGGATCATCGCCGGGTTTTTGGAGAGCTGGACGAGAATATCGCGGAAACTCCCGAGGCCGTATTCGCGAAACATCCCGATCTGTGTGCTCATCACTTTGCCCTGGATGAGCTTTGTCTGGGCAGTCGCAAAAATCCTGTGCCAGAAAAGCGCAACTTTTTCGACCAGCGGCGCGTCCGTGGTGACCATCCGGCCCACCCAGTAAGAGCCGGCGCTGGGACCTGTGCGGAGGTCTGACTGATCGATGTGATAACGGCGGATGAGATCGTCCGGGAGTGAGGCCGTGTCGACGGCATCAAGCAGCCTGTCGACCGCCACCTCGTAATCGACACTGGCGAAGTCACGCAGATCTTCGGAGGTGCCGCCAAAACCTGCGCGGCGCAGCAGGTGAGCGACCAGCGGATAGTCGGCACGCGCAGGGATGGTTGTCATTTCAATTACACCTCTGGCCGGATACTACACATGCGCCCCCGGCGGGTAAAGGTGCGGTTACGAAAGGCGGTGACTCCCTCGAACCCTTTGGTTTCGGTTGGATCATTCGGACATCACGGTTCCAGATCGGACTCGGGGTCTATTATGGGGCCATGGCGAAAGTGCACTCCACTGAGACTGGCGACAGCCCGCGACCGCGGACCGGTCAGCCTGTCGCGCCAGCGGCACGTGACCACGTCGGTGCGCGTGGCCGCACGGTCGCTGCAATGTCGCGCACTGTCGAATCGCTGAAAACCCCCGGGTATCGATACCTGTGGTTCGGGTCGATGCTGGGCATGGGCGGGTTCCAGATGCAGACCATCGCCCGTACAGTCTTTGTCGACGACCTTACGGGCAGCGCCTTTATCACGGGCATCGTCGCCATGGGTTTCGCCCCCACCATGCTCATCATGTCGCTGTTCGGCGGTGTTGCAGGTGACCGCCTTGAGCGGCGGCTGGTAATCCAGATATCCCAGGGCGCCGCCGCAGCGCTCGCCTTGATAATTGCCATCCTCATCGCAACCGGTTCCATCCACTGGATTCACCTTTTCTTCGCCTCGATGCTCCAGGGCGTGACGTTCGCATTCCAGATGCCGGCAAGACAGGCAATCCTCCCGAAACTGGTGGGAAAGGAAAATATCACGAATGCGATCTCTCTGAACTCGGCAGGAATGGGGATCATGGCGATCGTGGCGCCGGGTGTTGCCGGCGTCCTCTACGGTTTAGCGGGGCCTGAGGCCGTCTACTTTGCAGTCGCTGCCATGTCGTTGATGGCGATGTTATTTACTGGTCGGCTCCCGCGGTTCCTGCCAGACCTGAACGGCGTAAAAAAGAATGTGTTTTCAGACATCAGCGAAGGGCTGAAATACACGTACCGGAACCGGCTCGTTTTCATACTCCTGGTTTCCAGCCTGACCCTGGCGCTCCTATCAATGCCGTTCCGGATGCAGGTCCCGGTCTTCACCCGCAGGCTGTACGACATCGATGCAACAGAGATCGGCTGGCTGATGGCTGCCATGGGAATAGGCGGCCTGCTTGCGGCGGTGGTCACTGCCAACCTCCGCGCCGGAAGCCACAGGGGGCCAATCATGCTCGTTGTCGGTATCGGCGGGAGCGGTATCACGATGCTTTTGCTGGCCGTTTCACAGATGTACATCATCGGACTCGTGGTGATGGTCGCAATAGGATTCGCCGGTGCGATTCAGATGACGCTCGGACAGTCGATGACGATCGAGGCGACCAGTGATGAGTTCAGGGCCCGGGTCATGAGCCTGAGCATGATGACCTTCGGCCTGATGCCCCTCGGCGCGTTGCCAATGGGATACGCCATCGACCACATCGGCGTCGAAACGACCCTCGTCATCGTTGGACTGTTGCTTATCGCAGCCACGGTCGTCCTGACGCTCGGCTCGTCCATCCTCCGTCGCCACTCGTAGCGGCCGACGAGCTAGTGTGTCAGTTCGGCTATTTAATGCCGGGTCAGCCTCGGCTTCAGTAAACAATCAGATATTTCGACCGGTTTCGGATAGCCCGGGTGTTTAGGCGTACGATGTGCGGCATCACTCCCCGTAGGGCACGACGCTGCTCAAACATGATGAATACGAGAGGCCATAGAGATGCCAGTCAAAATACCTGCCAATGTGTCGGAAGGCACCACGATTCCTGACTTCGAATTGCGATCGCTTTCTGGGGAAATGGTCAAACCGTCTGACTATCGCGGCAAGCGCCTGGTGATCTTCTTCTGGGCTTCGTGGTGAGCGTGCCGCGAGCAGCTGCCCGTGTGGCAGCAGATGTATTCAGACATCAAGTCGAAAAACGGTGACATCCTCTCGATTGCCGTCGACCTTCAGGGACCCGAGAAATCCCGGCCCTACCACGAACAGGCCGGGGCCGAGTTTGTGACGGTCGTAGATGAAGAAAACTCGCTCGCAAGGATATTTGGCTACCGTGCCATTCCGAACGGGATTCTTGTCGACGAAGAAGGAAAGTTACAGTTCCAGCAGTATGGCGGGTTCGACATAAAGAAAGAAGAAACCCGCGGGCTGGTGTCGGCCTTCATATCCGACGGCCAGATCTCGAAACAGTCGGACACCAGTTTCGACGGACCTGCGTCGGACCACTTTGAGCGCGGCTTGGCTCACTACCACGACGGCGACATTGAGCAGGCGCGCTCCGTGTGGCGGGAAGGTATTGCCCTCGACCCGGAAAACTGGAACATGCGAAAGCAGTTGTGGGCCGTCGAAAACCCGGACAGGTTCTATGCGGGCAAGGTCGATTACGATTGGCAGCGGGAACAGATCGAACAGGGCCGGTAATTCGTCAGGGTTCAGATGTGTTTACGATTCGTTGAGGACCGACCGGCCGCCGAGAAGTTCGACCAGGTTCGCAGTCCTGACGATCGTTTTTAGGCTCCAGTCGCCGTCCTCGATCTTGAATCCTGAGTCGACCCATTCGCCGAATTGCCCGGACCGCGCCATCAACCTGATGAGCAGCGCATTGATGCTTCCCAGCGCGAGCATCCTCCTGGCCGTGTTCAGTTCAGGCACCTCAGTCACGATGGACGACGCTTCCTGCAGGTACCCGTCAAGCAGCTCGCCGGCCTTCGTCTGATCTTCGACCCGTACCGACGTTCCGATGAAGTAGGCGACGTCCAGCAGGGCAGGGCCGCTCATGGCCCGTTGCCAGTCGAAAATGACCGCCTGAGGAGGACCGTCGTCTTCGAGAATAGCGACGTTTTCAGCCCGGCTGTCGACCTGGGTGATCGTCCTCGGGAATTCTGCCAGCGGATTCAACAGACTCTCTGGAGAGGCCAGCACCTGCTCGACGGCGCCGTGGGCTTCTGGGGGTAGTCCCTCCCGCAACGCCTCACGGTGCGTGTGCCAGGCGGGTCGCAGGGCGTTCAAACCCCAGTCCATAAACATGTTGAACCGGGACAGTGAGCTTCCCGCCAAGGTCGCCGGGATGGGCCTGTCCCACCATGTGGCCTGTAACTTCGCCATGGTCGTCAGTGTCAGTCCGGCGTCGGTAAGCGAGACCCCCCGAAACGTGTCCAGCGTGAGCCGGGGATCGAACGCCTCGATCACCACGATGCCACGATCCGTGCTTTCATCCGCTTTGCCGTAGATGAACTGCAAGAACCGTCCGGGAGTTCCGGGAACGATGTCGCGGTAAAAAGCTATTTCCGTGGAGTAGTTTTCGTACTGGGATGTTATCGCGAGGTCGTATGCGGTGGCGACCTTGAAAAACAGTTCATCTGGCAGGCCGGAACCGGGTTCCGATTCGATCTGAGCGAGCGCGTACCAGCCAGTGTTGCCTTCTGTATCCAGTTTGCTGGCTTCGCAGGCGAATATTTTTCCGGCCGCTGGATGAGCCGACTCAGCTAAAGCCCCGTTAAGCCAGTCAAGCGTTATCTCGGTTTCATCGGATGGATACGGATTGAAAGCCATTTCATGCCTGCCCGAGCAAATTTCTGCGGCACCCCGCCGCGTCAAACAAGCGCAAACCGTCGATGGTGTCCACTATTGCCCGACGTGTTGAGAACAACGTACGACCCACACCGTCACAAAGCCACCTTAGTGCGCTCTCGACACCGAATTGCACGTGAACTTAGATCTTCATCACAGGTGGTGGTGAATAGCGACCCCCAATATGTCCGGGAGACTCTACACCAATTTCCAATCGGTGTTTCGCGCTGGACGGCAGGCGACGCTCAGAAGATCGGAGAGTCGATCATGGAGCGGGTGCAGAACTGACGTCACATGTCTTCATGCGTGCGCAGAAGCGTCACCGTCTCAAATTAGCCATCGCCCGCCGATCTCTCAGGGAACGTCGCACGCGACCCTAAGTGTCGTCGGTGAGGATCCACTTTCGGCCGTTCCCCAGCAATTCCTCGGCTTCGGGCGGTCCGGACGACCCAACTGCGTATTTGAGTAACGGGGGGTGATTGTGTTCGGTCCAGCTTTCAACGAACGGGTCAATAATTTTCCATGAAAACTCGATCTCGTCACTCCTGTTGAAGTGGGTCGCATCGCCCTCGATAGCGTCGAGCAACAACCGTTCGTAGGCATCGCGGATCACGCCGGGCGGGAAGTGAAAATTCAGAGACTCCATCGCCAGTTGATTCCCGGCACCCGGGGTCTTGTTTACGAATTGAAGATGGACCCCTTCGTCGGGCTGGATAGAGATGTTCAGGCGGTTCGGCATTGCTTCGTCAGTCACTCCGAACAGCGACTGCGGAGGTCGCTTGAACTCGATGGAGATTTCGGACGTTTTTCGACTCAAGGCCTTGCCCGATCTCAATATGAACGGGACTCCCTGCCAGCGCCAGGTATCGACAAACAGCTTGATGGCCCCAAAGGTCGAAGTTGTAGATCCAGGCTCGACTCCAGCCTCGTCAAGATAGCCCTCGTACTGACCGCGAACCGAGTGATCGCCGGCCGATCTGCTATCAGCCTGGCGAACCGCCGAAAGGACCTTTGCCTTCTCATTTCGCAGGGCATCGGGCGTCGACGAGACGGGCGGCTCCATCGCCACCAGCGCCATCAGTTGCATCAGGTGACTCTGGACCATGTCCCTCAACACACCCGCACCGTCGTAGTACGCACCGCGCCCCTCGACTCCCAGGTCTTCGAGAGCACTTATCTGGACGTGGTCGACGTAATTTCTATTCCAGACCGGCTCGAAAATCGTATTCGCAAAACGAAATACCAGGATGTTCTGAACAGTGTCCTTACCGAGGTAATGATCGATCCGAAAAACCTGGTCTTCATTGAGTATCGAATGAACCAGGTTGTTCAATTGGCGGGCAGACTCGTAGTCGGTACCGAACGGTTTTTCGATAACGACCCTTCGCGATCCCGATGATTCGTCGAGGGAGCCAGATTTGGCCAGTGCGGTCAAAGTGTCCTGGTAAAGCGAGGGTTTGAGGGCAAGATGGTAGACCCGGTTGTCGTCCTGTCCTTCAGAGCAACTCGCCGAGATCTGCGCATTCAGGATTTTCAGGGCCGTCGCGTCAGTCGACGAGCCACGGAAATACGAGACATGTGACGCGAACTCCTCCCAGCGCGAGTTTTCGACCGCTCCGACGCCCTCACGCAAGAAGTTGCGGAACGTTTCGTCGGAGTAGTCGCTCCTGGCGACCCCTACAAACGAGCAGAGGTCGGGCAGGGCGCCGGAGTCCAGCAAATGAAAAAGTGCCGGGCCGAGCTTCCGCTGCGTCAAATCACCGGAGGCGCCAAGTATTACGAACGTAGACCTGCCGTTTTGGTCCGCCACACGTTGCTCCCGCACTATAGTCGCAAGCCCCCTCCGGGGCCGCGAACGATTTCAGATCGCCAGATTGCGAATACAGGGTAGCAACGCCCGACGCCAGCGCCATGCCCTGGTGTGCCCCGCGGAGCTCGCGCCAGCGCCCAAGTGCCCCTCGCACGCCCGGCGCTAACGAATAATGATCGAGCCGTTCGAAGTTCTCAGTTCAAGCGTCGCTGAGCCCGTTCCGTACTTGCCGACGAGACGGGTCTTTTCGGTTGTCGTGGCAAGAATCGGTCGGTCGCTCTTCGCAGTACCGTTGCTTGTGCGGGCGTCGATCTCCACGTCTGGTTCGCCTTTGAATGTGACCTCGATGGAGCCGTTCGAAGTTGTGAAACTGTTATCACTGCCGCCGGCTAAAAAACCTGAAAAATTGATATTGCCGTTGGTCGTGTGGGCCCTGAATTGACCGTCCACGTCCGACATCGTGATCGTGCCGTTGCTGGTATCGACCTCGAACCGACCCTCAACACCCGACACCGTGATTCTGCCGTTGCTCGTCTCCAGATCGCCGGGCCCATTTACACCCGTCACGTCTACGGCACCGTTGCTCGTCCTTGCCTTGATGGTCGAGTGTTTGGGAACGATAACTTTGATCTCGGCCCTGGGCGAGCGCCCGAACGTTATGCCAGAGCCTGTTTTTTTAGCGATGACGGTGACGGTATTTCCATCGAGCGCTGCACTGTAAGAAACGCGGTTGGGAATCGTAAGTTTTGCTTCGACATCGACAATACCGTCGTCACCAATGACGATTTCGATGCTGCCGTTGAAGCCGGTGATATCGACTGTCGGATTTTCGCCTACTTGAAATGCGTGTTTCTGGTACTCGTCTTCGGCACCATCTGACCCATCTCCGCCCGTAGTAATCGAAACGCAGCCTGACAGCAGCAGCCCCGTGAGGGCAATGGCCAATATGACCGTTATTCGTGAGCGATCGGTAATGGATGTCCGTGCAATGTGGTGTGCAGTTCTCATTGAAATTCGTTGCCTGAAAAATTTGTTGCCTGGCGACGGTCGTTCGAGTTGTTGGCTGTCTTGTCGCAGTCAGTATTCCGTAACACCGTCTGATACGTAGTATCGTGCACGTCGAAGCCAAGAAATTGCGTCACCCTCGGGAGGTATTTACCGGGGCAGTTGGTGCGATCAGCATGGGGGCGGGCGCTGTGGAGAAGTGATGATGAGCGGAACCACCTGAGATCCCTCCGCGCTGGTCGGGATGACGGTGAATGCGGTCCGGCCGGCGCCACTTCAGCCGGAAGTGTCAACGATCTCGTCGATCATCGCCCAGCAACGGCCTAGCGATTGGACACTGTCGCGGCCCTGGCACAGCATGATCACGTTCGAATGGATGATGTAGTCGGCGTATTTCACCGCCAGACTTCCGCCGCCGCCGCCAAAGGTAAAGCCCGAGGTGCGCCGGTCGCGGGTGCCCTCGTTCCAGGTGACATCGTCTTCGGCCACTGCTCCGTCAGGGCCTGTGACTTCATCGGCGAAAAAAGTGCCGCTTGAAACTGCTTCTTGGTGCGAAGGGTAGAACCGTATTTCGTAGTCGACCGGCTCTGTGCCGTCCGGCTTCCAGAAGCCGTAAATGGCCGATGTCGCACCGGTCAGGCCCGTAACGTCATACGTCTTCGACTTTTTCAGGCCGACCGCGAGGAAGTCGTCCTCAGTGAAAATGCGGTCGGAAGCCGTGACCTTCGGCAGCAGATCGGCGTTGCTGCCGCCATCAGAACCGGACCCTGAACCACAGGCAACGGCGAACACTGCGAGGATGGCCGCAAGAGTGGACAGTGTGAGCAGGGCTCTGGTCATGTTCTCAGGATAGATGAGAGGGGATGTTGGCGTGCGATGCCTCTGTTTTACCACGGGGTATGCGTTGTTTTCGAGTGATGATGAGCGGAGTCACCCCAGATCCCTCCGTGCTGGTCGGGATGACGGGAATCGAAAAGAATGCGACTTGGGTTATCGGTTATTAGCAGGCGCGCAAGGACGCTGAGGAAATGAGGTCGCCCGCGGCGCGAGGCCCTGGGATGTCTGCCGGTGCGTGACCGGTCAGATTTATTCGGTCAATCAGTTGTTTTTGATGGCACTTGTCCCGATTTCATCGTGACAGTTTGCCGATTGACCTGGGAAGCACCGTGACAGCTTATCGTGATCTCCGGTGCGGGACGCTGGCTCTGTCGATGACCTTGCCAGCTGGGAAAGGCGACCAGGTGTTTTCTCTGTCGCCCGGTTGTACGGTCTGACGGATCCCCGAGAGGGAATATCAGGCCTGGGATTTCTTTTACTTTTTTGCATACCCGTCGAGACGAGTACGTGGTAGTTCCGTGACACTGGCAGACCGACATGCGCGTGTTGTTGCAAGCGACACCCTGTCCGGTCGGGTCACGGAATGCGGCTGAGGCCTCGGCCGCGGGTGACCCTGGTTCGAGTATGCGACGGGTTGGGTGGATTGGTCTACCAGTCGATGGCACACCGCAGCACTCACCTGCACGCCGAACGAGATCACCGCACTCCGTCCTGCGGGGCATAGCCGAGGACTTCCTTCGCGTGGGTGTTGTCGCGATAACTGAGCTTGTTGTTGGAGACCGCCCAGAAAATGTCGAACTTGACTTCAGCGGGAGCTTCGATGCACTTAATAGTCAGCTGCTGCAGGTCCCGGTAGCTCACCCAGATGGACCGGGCACGCCCGGGTCCGGCCCTGTCTTCACGTCCGCAACTGCTGATGCGCAAATTAATAACTGACAGAGGAGTCGTCAGCGCAAAGTACCTGCCGAGGTCCTCGCCGAACAGTTTCGTGACGCCATAAATGCTGACCGGCTTCGGTTCTGCGTACTCGTCGATCATCTTCCAAGAAGTGGGAAGGTCGACAGGTCCAGTAGACACGAGCCGACTGTAAGGCTCTTCAAGCTCGTAGCCGTTCACCGTAGCTCCCGAACTGGCGAGAATCACACGCGAAACTCCAGCCTGCCGGGCCGTCTCCAGCACGTTGTAGGTCCCGACGATGTTGTTCCGGAGCATCGTGTCCCAGCCAGAATCCATGCCATCGGCACTACCAATTCCTCCATCGGCAGCAAGGTTCAGCACGACATCGACGCCTTCGAACGCGGGGCGGAGAGAATCGAGATCGGCGATGTCCGCTTTGAACACGCGCCCTCCGGGCAAACCGTCGACCCCACTGCGCGACAGGGCGCTGACTGTATAGCGCTCTTCCAGCGCGGGCCTTAGAGCCTGACCGACGATCCCGTTGAGGCCGGTCACCAACAGATTCAGTTGCTGTGCCACGAACTACTCTCCAATGGCGGTCAAGTGCGAACGCAGCGGATCGCATTATTTCGAGGTCGCTTTGCGCAAAAAAGCATTGTATCGACGACGAAATTGCGGGTTATTGGGTCGAAAGACTCAGGGTAGCTGCCATGTGCGGTCATTGTGCGCCATGTAGGGTCGATGCAATGAGTTGACCGGGCGGTGTTTGTTTTTTCGAATTTGGAGAGACATTTTTTGCGTGTGCAGGTCCGCAAAACTGTGACGATATCGGCACTCTTGCTTGCGCTGGTGGCCGCGGCCTGCAGCAGCGTGGAAGAAACCACCGCGCAAGCTGCTGTGTTTGAAACGACGGCACCCGCAGCCACGGCGGTCCCAACATCAACACGTGTTCCCGCCACGTCGACTCCGGCACCGACATCTACCCCTTTGCCGACTCCCGTGCCAGCAACCGCCACTTCGCTCCCAACCGCAACCACAGTGCCGACCGCCACACCCCTGCCGACCCAAACGCCGACCCCAACGCCGGTCCCAACGCCAACCGCCGCACCGACGGCCATACCGACGCCGGTACCTACGCCGACCCCGGTGCCCACGAACACGCCTGTTCCCACTGTGACGCCCACGCCGACCAAGGCGCCGCCCACACCGATTCCGACAGCGACCCCGATCGGTTATTCATTTTTTAGCGGCAACGGGACGGTGGACACGGTTGTATTCGATTCACCGCCGAAGCTGCCCTGGATAATCGATTGGGTAGCCGAGGGGACCGGACCGAATTCGATGGTCGTGACATTGATGGACCCGGACAACGGGAGCGTGGTTCTGGAAATCGTGTCGAAATCGGGAAATGGCCAGCTCGGGGAATCAGCGTTGATCTGGGGAAGCATGGGCACCTTCTATTTGCAGGTCGAAGGCCCGGACGCCGGCTGGCAAATCTGGATTAAGCAGCAGTAAGTTGCGCCGGGGTACGGTAGTTCGGCCGGTCGGGCCGTAGTAGCGCAAAAAGCCGATCAGCCTGATCAGTCCGTCGGACCTATCCAGGCCGTTACCCCGCCGTCGACAAGGAGTTCCGAGCCGGTAACGTAAGTTGACTCGTCCGATGCCAGGAACAGAATCGACCCGACGATGTCAGACGCATCGGCAACTCGTCCGAGAGGCACGCGCCTGGCGAATCGCGCCATCATCTCATCGTCGAATGCGTCCGTCGTGAACGGCGTGAGCGCCCAGCCCGGTAAAACCGTGTTCACCCGGATGTTGTCGGGGCCGTGTTGAACCGCCGCCGACCGGGCGAAGTGAGTCATGCCGGCACGCGAGGTAGCGTAGGCGCTGGACCCATCGCGCACTATGTGGGCCATCATTGACGAGATGAGCACAATCGAACCGCCCCCACTCTCGCGCATCGCTCCGACCACCGATTTCACCCCGAGGAACATGCCAAGGTTCGTGACATCCATCACGCGTTGCCAGTCCTTGACATCGGTCGTTTCGATGGGATTTCCGCGATCGTTTATTCCTGCAGCCATGATCATGATGTCGAGACGACCGTGTTCCGACGTTGTCGACTCAACCGCCGAACGCCAGTCCGGTTCCGATGTGACGTCGAGGTGAACATATCTGGCTGCAAGGCCGTTGTCCCGCATTTTCGCCACCGACCGCTCGCCGGCTTCGTCGTCGATATCGGCAATGACTACTTTGCCGCCAGCGCGTGCGATTTCGAGCGCAGAAAGTCCCGCAAATCCCAGCGACACGCTCTCGTCGGCGTGCGCTCCACCGACTACCAGAGCGACTTTTCCAGCAAAACGGTTACTCATGGATGTTCCAGTACGCAATAATTCTCAGACAAGGGTTACTAAACGGGCGGGTGGCTAAATTGGCGGATGCAAGTTGTGGAAATCGGTAGCTCTCTCGAAGGCGCTGCCGACCGTGATCAAAAGGGGCTCGGAGAGATGATGGCCCGCGAACTGTAGCGAAACTGGCATGCCGTTGTCGTCAAGACCGCAGGGCAGGGCGATCGTCGGAAGTCCAGAGAAATCATGCGGGACAGTGAACCGGCCGCTCCAGGGGTCACGGTCACCCGGGACTATGCTGTATAAATCTTCATCCGTAACCGGATATCCAGCCCTGGGTGTTGTTGCAGATGCAAGTACGTCTACGTCTCGCATGGTGTTTCTGAGACCACCATTCAGGGCGAGTCGCAAACTCTGCGCCCCGGCGTAATCGGTGGCGGTATAGCCGGCACCTTGCTCCAACCACTGGCGGAGGAAACCCCCGTACTCGCCGGCGCGCGACGGATAGGTCGACGAGTGCGCCATGGCTGCTTCGGTAGAACAGATAACAGGCCAGGCCGCCACTGCTTCTCGCAAGATGTCCGGCATTTTCACCGGGACGATCTCGGCGCCCATGCCTTCCATGACCTTCACGCCCGCTTCGACGGCCCTTGCGAATGACGGTTCAAGGTCGACCGTCGAGTAGTCCGAGTCCCAGCCGATCTTCAACCCTTTGACGCCTTTTCCAGCGTCGGCCAACATGTCGGGGACCTCGTGTGGCAGAGACGTCGGGTCATTGGGATCTGGGCCCGAGATGGCCTGGAGGACGATTCCAGCGTCTGCCGCGGACCGGGTCAGCGGGCCGACGTGGTCCAGCGACTCCGCAAGGTCCATTATTCCGTATCGGCTGACTCGCCCCCAGGTCGGTTTCAGGCCCACGGTCCCGCAAATAGCCGCGGGATGCCTTATCGATCCGCCGGTATCGCTTCCCAGCGTCCCGAAGGCCAGGCCGGCCGCCGTCGCTGAACCTGAACCGCTTGACGATCCACCGGTGTAATGCGACGCCCGCCACGGGTTGTCGGGTATCTGGAGCTTCGGGTTGTATCCACCCATTGCCCCCTCGGTCATGTTCAGTTTTCCGAGTAAAACCGACCCGGCCTCTCGCAGTTTTACGATCACCGTCGCATCGTGATCGGGGATGTTGGCGGCAAAAACTGCCGAGCCGCCCATCGTTCGGATCCCCGCGGTGTTGCAGAGGTCTTTCACTGCAATCGGGATGCCGTGGAGCGGGCCCCGGTAGTTGCCCTCGACTATTTCCTGTTCGGCCTGCCGGGCCTGCTGGAGAGCCAGTTCCGGCGTTAGCGTGGCGTATGTTTTCAGCGTGCCGTCAAGCCGCTCGATTCGGTCAAGCATCGCCCGGGTGAGATCGACCGGTGACAACTCCCGCGACTCGATTAGTGGAGCGAGTTCAGAAATCGTCTTGTAGTGGAGTTCGTTGGATGCCGACATGTCGATTGGAGGATAGGTCCGGGCGATTGTCCGATGTTGCACTATTTTCCGTGACAGGTGAAGTCATCCCCGTGTGTCGTTTCTTCGGTCGGTCTACTAATCTGATGGCTGACCGGCCGGTTGCCAGTTGGGGGATGAATCGAAACTGTACTGTTGCCCCGTGATAACACGCGACGACATGCACCCGTGATACCGGGCTGCTGTGCTAAATTCGCCCCTGAAATTCACGCAAGAGACCCCGGACAGTTTTTCTGTTTCGGTCCGTGTCCTGGAGTTGATTATTGAGTCAGAGATTCGGTTGCATCGTGTTAGGCGTCGGCGCCATGGGCAGTTCGGCGATTTACAACCTCGCAAAACGCGGCGTAAAGGCGCTCGGGCTGGAGCAGTTCGACATCCCTCACGCCGAGGGTTCGTCTCATGGTGTCAACCGGATAATTCGACTCGCCTACTACGAGCACCCTTCCTACGTCCCGTTGCTGCGCCGGGCCTACGAGCTCTGGGCAGAGATCGAGGTCATTGCCGGCGAGCAACTCCTGTACAAGACCGGCTGCATCGACACTTCACCGGCAGGGCACGAGGTCTTCGAAGGCGCTCTGAAATCGTGCCTGATTCACGACATTCCGCATGAAATTCTGACTCACGATCAGATCAATCAGCGATTTCCCGGGTATGAGTTGCCAGCAGGGCACATGGGATTGCTGCAGGCGGACGGGGGTTTCGTTCTCTCCGAACGCAGCATCGTGGCCTATGTGAACGCCTCAATTGCCCTGGGCGCCGAGATTCATGCACGAGAAACGGTCTTGGGATGGGAGGCTGAAGGCGATGGGGTCCGGGTGTTCACCGACCGCGCCGATTACGCTGCCGAGCGGCTTGTAATCACAGCCGGGGCGTGGGCTGGTGGAATAGTCCCGTCACTGCAAACTCTGGCGGTGCCCGAGCGGCAGGTGCTGGCGTGGCTGCAACCCAAAGACCCATCGCTGTTCACGCCCGAGGTGTTTCCGGTGTTCAACGCATACTTCGAGGAAGGCCAGTACTACGGATTTCCAGTATTCGGAATTCCGGGATTCAAGATCGGCAAGTTCCACCACCTGAGAGAGGTCGTAGACCCTGACCATACCGGCGGGGATGTGACCCGCGAGGACGAAGAAGTCCTGCGTGCTGCTGTTGCCAGGTACTTTCCGAAGGCCAATGGCACGATGATGACACTTAAGACCTGTATGTTCACCAATACGCCAGACGACCACTTCATCATCGACGTGCTACCGGAACACCGGCAGGTAGTTGTGGCCGCCGGGTTCTCGGGCCACGGCTTCAAATTCGCGAGCGTGGTGGGCGAGATACTCGCCGACCTGGTAACCGAGGGTGGGACACGCCACGATATAGGTTTGCTGCGGCTTGACCGTTTCACTTGATATTTGTGAAAGCTGGTTTGCGAGCAAGGTCTGGGGCAACGCCACCTGTTCCCTCGGCCAGAACGCACGAAAACGCGCCCGCGCTCACGAGTATTCACTGTGCAAACCGGGAATCTGGATAATTCGTTCTTCTCGTTACACGCCTGCGTTTTTGTGAATCCCAGACTTGTTTCTCTGGGTGATTCTCTTAACTACAGCCAATAATCACGCGTTGACGGATCGATACCAGACCAGTTACGAGCATAGAGATTGACAAAGTACGTAATAAAAATCGGTGTGCGCCAAATAATGAGGTTCGGACAGCTCGCGGCGTTGCTGGTTGTATTGGCCGAGGCTCGAATAACGCTGGATTTTCCCTGGGGCAAGACCGGGAATCTGGCCGAGAACCCTGATGGATTCGGAATCGTCGTTGCTCTGGTCGTGCTGCTGGCATTGAGCGAGTTGGTTCGAATCGGACGGTTCACCTCTATTAACTCGCTGGTATGGCTCGGGTACATCGCGCGGTTCACCGGGCTGGGGTGGGCCGGAACGGGCTTCGTTGCCCTTCTTTCGGTGTGGCTCATTCCCGGTGCAAATGACGGCGCCGCACCCCTTGCTCTCTTCTGGGCGGCGGGCGGACTGGCGTTGACTGCCAGCTTCTACGCATTCTCTATCGGCCGAACGCGGATTGTCGTCCGCAAATTCAAGATTGCCCAGAATCGCGCCACTCCCGCCACTGGCGCCGTCGACAGGCAATCCGATGTGCGGATCACTGTGTTGTCCGACCTGCACCTCGGCGTGTTTGTAACCGCAGCACATATTCGGCGAGCCGTCGAAATCTCAAACAACGAATCGCCTGACATGGTCCTGCTGCTGGGCGACTACGTGGAGGACGACGGGTCGCTCGGCGGTGAACTGGTTGCCGAACTCACGAGGCTCGAAGCGAAACTTGGAGTGTTCGCTGTCCTCGGGAACCACGACATCAGGTGCCGTGATTCACAACTGCTTATCGACGAGTTGGAGCGGGACCAGACCGTCTCGCTGCTGAGGAATTCTTCAGCGTTTGTTGAAGTAGGACCTGTCGAAGATTCGAAAACCGTGCAAATTATCGGGATTGAAAGTCCTGGAGACTGGTGGTACAAGGACTCGGACGTCTTCGGCAAAGACGTGCTTCATTCGGAGTTATCCACAGGCGCAGCTGATTTCACAATCGTCGCGAGTCATCACCCTGAGGCATTCGGCCCGTCCGCGGAACGCTCGGTCGACCTCGTTGTGGCAGGCCACACGCACGGCGGGCAGTTGGCGGTGCCGTTCACCGGTCGACTGCTCAACGTCGGTCGTCTTGCGACAAAATACCTGTGGGGGCTTTACGAATCGGGTACGACCACGCTGGTGGTCAGTGCGGGCATCGGAGTCGGCGTAATTCCGGCAAGAATCGGCGTGCCACCAGAGGTAACGCTCATAGAAATTTCGTTCGATTGACCGGGCGTTTGACCGGACTGTAGCACCACGGAGTCGACGGCGATATTGTCATTGCGAGAAGTTCGACGACGTGGCAAT
>JADFLG010000045.1 GCA_022564545.1 Chloroflexota bacterium
GCATTCGGGTCTCGCACCGTGATGTGGACCCGTCCGTCGGTCAGGTCGGCTGGTGAGCACGATAGCTCTGCGGTGAGCATCGCCACCACCGCGTCGAGAACGTCTTGATCGGTCTTTATCAACGTGATGGCGGTCCTTCAGGCGAAAAAGCTTACTCCGAGTGGATGTGGTGTCGATTTGGAGCGAACTTTGCCTGGTCAAAGCGGGCGTAAGATGTCGCCGGTCTGAGTCGCGGTTTACAAGGAGAGATTGTCAGATGGTAAACGGAAAACTGGAAGGAAAAGTGGCCCTGATAACCGGGGCCGGTTCTGGCATTGGCGCGGCTACGGCCAGGCTCATGGCTGCCGAAGGCGCTTCCGTCGCAATAACCGGAATCCCGGAGGACGGTGTGATTGGCGTCGCCGTGGAAATCACGGCATCGGGTGGTGCAGCAGTAGCGATTCCCACCGATGTTTCGGATCCGGAACAGGTCGAGGCCGCCGTCGCGCAAACAGTCGATGTTTTCGGTCGTCTCGACATCGTCGTGCCGAACGCCGGAATCCAGATGCACCGCGAGGACCGCAACCTTCACGAGCTTCCCGAAGCTGTGTGGGACCGCACCCACGATGTTAACTACAAGGGCCAGTATTTCGCCTGCAAGTACGGTCTGGCGCAAATGGTGAAGCAGGGCGAGGGGGGTGTTCTAATTCTCGTCGCGTCGATCACCGCCCTCAAGGGGACTACGCCGAACGTTGCCTACTCAACCGGCAAGGCCGGGATTGTGAACCTGGCCCGCCACATTGCCGTGCATTACGGCCCACAGGGAATCCGCGCCAACAGTATTTGTCCCGGCGCTCTGGAGAGGACCCCGGACCACGAAGACCATCCGGACCCGGCGGGCCGAAAAGTGGAGATGATCCGCAAGATTCCGATTGGCAGGCTTGGAACGCCTGAAGACATAGCGCCGTTCATCACGTTCCTGGCTACAGACGACGCGTCATACGCGTCAGGTGCGAACTTCGTGATCGACGGCGGGATTACGGTCGCATAGAGTCCGATCTGAAACACGCAGCGCCATGCCGGAACGGGTGCGCCGCCGCCCAGGCAACACTGTCGCGCCCGGCGGTGAACAAACGCATCGCCATCACCCCGAGATCTCCACCCCGCCCATGAGAACTCGTCCATCGATCGTCAGGGTAGGACCGGACCGCTCTTCCTCAACGGTCGGGCGATTTACGTCGATCTGACCCATAGTCACCTCGGCTCTTATATCGAGTTTCCAATCATTGGGCACCCGGATCTTGTACTCGCCGAGCAGTACGTCGAGCTCGAGCGTCGCTCCGTCTTCGGGAAGTGTGGCCGCAGATAGATCGATCCCATCGCTGGCCAGTTTCACTCTCGCCCTGCTGCCCGTGTACTCGCCATCCACCTGGCGCCCACCGCCGGAAAACAACGCATCACTGTCATGACTGGAGTCAACCCAGTGCCGATTTCTCCAGCGCCGGCCGCCTCCACGGAATTTCATACGGTATCCGCGACCGTGGTGCCTTCTGTGACGAGGTCCAAAAATGATCGATATGCCGATCGCGATCACAAGTACGGGCCAGAGGTCGCCGAAACTCGTATCGGCGATCAGATTTTGCGCGAGGAGGATGCCACCAAGCGACATCATCAGCATGCTGCCCAAACCGGGCAAGAGGCTCCTGCCAACCCAACCGAAAAACCCGATGACTATCAGCAGGACAGGCCAGTAATCTCCTACGGCGCCGCTGCCAGACACGTCCAGATTGCCGAACAGTATTGCTGCTCCGACTAAAACGACAGCGAGTCCAAAAACCATTCCACCAGTTCGCATAACTTTTCTCCTATTCGACGAATACTTTCACGCTGTGATTGTCGACCGTGGCGTCGATGCTGAGTTCCTGTAAAGCTTCAATCAGCTCGTCGAGCGCACTGCTGTCCAGCTTTGAAATATCGGACATGTAGCCTTTTTCCAGCAGGCTGCCCTGTACCATTTTTCCTGTATCGCCCGGGAGCAATGAGGCGAGATTCACACCGGCCCGGACTATCTTTAGCGGAATCCGGATATTGACGTGATGCTGGTCCTTTTTGCTATCTGAGTTTTCTGCAGGCTCGACCATGATTCGAATGAACTTCGGATCGCTGACCCGCAGCGAGATTGCCGCGGCCGAACTGTCCACCGATGTGGCACCAGGACCTCCAGCGGTCAGTTGCAGCAGGCGCTCAGCCTCTTCGACAGAGACTTTTCCTGCGGCGAGCATTTCGAGTATTTGCTTTCGCTCAGATGTCATTGATGGACCGTTCTCGGAATGTTTTGTTGCAACGGATAAATGGTCAGATCAAAAATATCTGGAATGTGGTTCGATCATTTCGCACCTCGACACGCAGACCTCTTGTGGCGCAAACCATTTCGTAGGCGGCGAAGGTCAAATGGATCACTTTCCAGAAACGGGATATACGCCCGGTAACTGCCATCCCGATCATCACAATCGGCAGGAACAGCAGCCACAGGACCAGCAAGATCGGCCACAACAGGAATAGAGGTATCCACAGGCCAAACCACCGGAATCTGATCCACATAACCATGGGCGGGGTCACGGCAATTCCCTGCCCGCGAAAGAGCCTGAAGCGTTCACGACATTCTCCTGATCGCTTCTTCAGCAGAAATATCGCCTGCAGCGAGCTGGGCCAGTATTTCGGAATTGTTCGATTGAGGTGGGGCCGGCTCTGTAAGCGGGAGCTGGTCGGCGATTCGCTTCAGACGGTTTTTCACCGTCGGGTAGCTGATTCCGAATACACGCTCCATCTCCTTGATCGATCCGCTCGACCGGACAAAGGCCATGACGAAGACCTGGTCCTCGGCGGTGATCTGGGCCAGTGGAGGGAGTTCGAAGTCACCGTTGATGGCGATATCGGTTCCCACGAGCCTGACCTTCTCTACAAGAAATTTCTCTCCCTGGGTGAGTCGTGTCAGTTCCTGCCAGTCGTTTGCCAATCCGTCCTCCTCCAATTCATTAAGTATCGTGCCATAGAAACTGAATAAAATCAAGTTATGAATTGATTTTATTGATAATAAGGCGTATTTCGGTTCAGTACGTGAACATCGAGATCACCCGACCTGAGCTCCAGATGTGCCCTGGACCGCCCCGGCCCTGTAAAGTGTTTTCGCCGTTGATTGCTGCCTATCTCCAACGCAAATTCGCCGTTAACGCCTGATGAAAAGGACTCGCCATAATGCTCGAACGCTTCAAGGTTCCGGAAAAAGACCGCGTTTACGTTTCACACGAGCGAATCCGGGCAGTTACAGAGGCGATTTTCAGGCATAGTGGCGTTCCGGCCAGTGAAGCAGCAGGCTCGACCGACGTGCTGATCAAGAACGACCTGCGCGGCGTCGAGTCGCACGGCGTGTCGAACGGTCTCCGCCGTTACGTCTCCGAGTACGGCTCCGGCAAGTTGAACCCGACACCGAACTTCAAGGTCACACGTGAATCGAAGACCACCATGACCATCGACGCCGACCGTGCGCTTGGTACTCAAGTTGGCCCGTGGGCGATGCAACAGGCGATCGACAGGGCAAAAGAGTTTGGCATGGGAGCGGTTGCCGTGACCAACTCGGGTCACCTTGCCGGGTGCGGTTACTACGCCATGATGGCAGCCCAGCAGGGGATGATCGGACACTGCATGACTGCTGGCGGGTCGCACCAGACGGTGCCGACATGGGGGTCGAAGCCGGTCATGGGCACCAACCCGATCGCCTGGGCCGCACCGGCGCGAAAGATGCCGCCGTTCCTGTTCGACGTCGCGACCACACAGGTCGCCGGCAACAAGATTGGTCTGGCACGCCGGACCGGGGCGAAGATCATGGGAGGTTGGATCGCCGATCTCGAAGGCGAGCCGATCCTGGAGGAGATCGACCCGCCGAATAATGGTGAGTATTACCTGCTGCACATTGGCGGCACGCGGGAGAACGGGTCGCACAAGGGCTTTGGACTTGCCTTGATGAACGAAATCATCTGCAACGAACTTTCAGGCTACGGGCCGGGTCCGATCCGCCGCACTCCCGGCGGTCATTTTTTCCAGGCCTACGACATCGAGGCGTTCACCGACCGGGAAAAGTTTCTCGACGATATGGACGAACTGTTGAAGTACATTGCCGATGTGCCGCCTGCGAAGGGATTCGAGAGGGTGGTGTACGCTGGCCTGCTTGAAGACGAGGACGAGAAAAAGCGAACGAACGATGGCATTCCGTACCACCGCGAAGTGATCGAGTGGTTCGAGTCGTACTGTGCGGAAGCCGGGATCGAGTGCGACCTGAGGTAATCATCCCCTCTCCATTGGAGGGAGACGGGTGCCCTATGGGCGCGGGTGGGGTGAAACCGGCCGCCTGATACGACCTGCCCCGCTCGCAAACCTGTTCCACCCGCGTCAGTAGCGCAACCACGCGGCAGGTCTGGCGGCCTGACCAGGTGAACGCGATAAACGCGCCACCTGTAATATTGCTGCATCTAACGATTGATCTCGCCGAGATCACTGGATCTGACAGGTAGCGCACGGTCGAGGAGACGAAGATGGCAGAAGCCACGATCACGCCCGGCGATGACGGTCCTTACCACGTACAGGGCGATTTCGTACTGATTGACGGAGCGGGCAACAGGCTTGAGATAACCGATGAAACCTGGTTGTGTCGATGCGGCGAGTCCGATGACAAACCGTATTGCGTCGGAGCACACAGAGGTTGTGAGTTTGCTGACCGCTCGAGGGTTGCAAAATGACAGTTGAAATTCGTATTCGAGATAACGATTCCCTTGAAGTCACCGGTGATTTCGAATTGCTCGATGAAGAAGGCAAGGCTTACAACCAGCACGGCAAGATCAAGCTCTGCCGGTGCGGCAATTCCAAAACCAAGCCGTTCTGCGACGACACCCACGACGAGATCGACTTTGTGAGCAAAGTTCGCGTATAGCCACCACGATCCCGCGTTTTTTCTTCGAATTCGCTAACAACCGCCGGCTGATGTTCTAAACTTGGCCGGCGTTTTCGCGCATGGATTTTGCCCGTACAGCCAGGTTTTCGAGAAACAGCAAGCAGCCGGAGATATCGAATTGCTAAATGCAGGAGTTGGGCGAGTCGACATTAGCCCGCCCGTTGGAGTGGCTCATGCCGGATGGGGCGCGCAAACCCACCAGGTTTCACTGGGCAACGACATGCCCCTGCTGGCAACCGCGCTGGTCGTAGCGAACGGCGACGTTGAGCTGGCAATTGTCGATGTCGATATTGCGATCTTCACGACGCAGCAAGACCAGGACATACGGCAGTTGATCTCCGACGAGTCGGGAATTCCTGCTGAAAACATCAGGCTGGCCTACTCGCACACCCACTCCGGGCCGATCACTTTCGGGCAGTGGATCAAGGAAGGCATCGACCTCGGTGCCAGGTGGTGGGACAGGATTCCCTCTGCCTGTGCGGAGGCGGTAGTCGAAGCCAAAAACGATATGCAACCGGCAAGGACCGGGTTCGGTCGCGGCAGCTGCGACATCAACATCAACCGCCGTCCCGCACGCAAAAACGGCGAGCTATTCACGGGCCGGAACTGGGACGGCTTCGTCGACCACGACGTCGATGTGGTCGGAATTGACGATGTCGAGGGCAACCCGATCGCAACGATCGTCAACTACGCCATGCACCCGACGATCATGGGTCACGAGAACCAGTGGGTGACCCCCGATTTTCCGGGTCCGATGCGCTCGGTGGTCGAACACGCGGTCGGCGGCCTGTGCCTTTTCCTGCAGGGCGCAAGCGGAAACCAGGGCCCGGTCGATGGCTTCACCGGCGATCTGCGGGTCTACCGCAAAGCTGGCGCAAAACTGGGTGCCGAGGCAGCACGGGTAAGGCTGGACATCGACCCGCTTGAACGGGAGGAACGGCTTGATCAGGTCCTGTTGTCGGGGGCCGATCTCGGCATATACACGGATGTCCCCGTTGGTGAATCGGACGATACCGTGGCTGTCCACAACCTGACCGTCGATCTGCCGAGCCGAGAAGTTGCAAGCGCCGAAGAGGCCCAGTTGGCGTTTGATGAAGGCGCGAAGGAGCTTGAAGCAGTACGGGCGTCGGGTGCTCCACAAGACGAGATTCAGCGTGCGGTATCGAAAGTCATGCGGGCCAATATCTACCTGAACGTTGCGAAGAATTCAGCGCTGTACGACCGCGATGGGCACATCACGATCGGAATTCAGTCGATGCGAATCGGTGAATCCGTGCTGGTCTGCGCTCCCGTCGAGCCGTTCGCCGAACTTGCCGACGAGATCAAGAAGCGTTCAAGCGCCCCGAACACGATCTTTTCGGGATTCAGCAACGGTCACTATGCTTATCTGCCGACCGACATGGCTTACGAAGAGGGCGGTTACGAGGTGCGGGTGACGCCGTTTGCGCCCGGGTCGGCGGGTCTGACGGTAGAGACCTGCCTTGAGGCAGTAGACGGCGTCTGGCAATAACAGGATAGTCATGACCCGCTGCCGTAGAATCCGCTCGACCGCGAAGTGGCGTTCCATGTAATCGTGTCGCCAGCATAAAAAAATACCTCTGCGGGGAGACGCATTCCGGCGAAGGTCGCTCGAAACTGTTCGCATGACAATCAATTACAACCCATTCGCCACATCGTATCCGCCAAGCCGGGGGCCGCTCGGGAAAATCTTCAGGCCAGTGATCGACTACCGCACCTACCTGCGGGCCGGGCACATGCTCCTGATGTTCCCACTCGGCATCGCGTATTTCGTGTTTTTTGTCGTCACACTCGCGGTGGGCGGATCGCTGATATGGACGCTGGTCGGACCGGTGATCCTTGTGACCGTTTTGTTTGTTTCACGATGGCTGGGCGACCTCGAGGCATTCATGGCGGGATATGCGAATGAAACATCGATCAGGCGCCCACCGTCGAGGCTCGAAGGCGTCAGCAATTTTCGATCACAGGTGAAAGTGAGACTGGTGGATCCCACGACCTGGACCGGTTTGATCTACCTGTTCGGACAATTCCCAATCGGGATCGCCGCGTTCGTTAGCATCGTGACCATGGGCTCGGTAGTGTTCGCGCTCGTGTTTTCGCCGATAATCGCCCTGTTCAGCGATGAGCCGGTTCACATCATCAGTGACATCGGTTGGACCTACTCGATCAACTCGCCACTGGACGGGTTACTGCTGACGCCGATCGGGCTGCTCGGGTTGGTATTGGCCTCACATGTGATTCTTGCGTTCTCGTCACTTCACGGATGGTGGGCCAGGATGATGCTCGGTTCCCGATCGACCCGGATCGTGAGACGGTCGGTTCCGCCTCCGACCAGGGACGAACCTCCGAAGGCGCCAACCCACGCGGCACCGGCGGCGGCGACCGCAGACGCCGCGAAGGGAGACGAAAACAGTTCGTCTGCTTCAACCGCCAAATCGACGCCCTCCCGTTTCAATCCACCGCCCGCGATCCTGACTCCGGTGCCAAACCTATCGGAGATTCAGCGCGATGCACGTCCAAACACAGCTGCTATTAGCGAGCTGACGGCCCGCGAGCAGGAAGTGTTCATGTTAATGGCCCATGGAGATACGAACGCAGACATTGCCGAAGAGCTGTTCATCAGCGAGGGAACCGTGAAGACCCATGTGAAACGGGTCCTGTCGAAGCTCTACATGCGCGACCGGACGCAGGTCGTGGTGTTCGCATACGAGCAGGGGTTAGTGATTCCGCAATCGGGTGACGAAGCCACACCTGCTCAGCGATCGATTCGCCTGGGTTGAGTCGATCAATCCAGCTTCGGGATGGTATTCAGTTCGAACCGGGTTTTTCAAGAACGTCTTGATTCATCGCCCAGGCCGGGTAGCGGTTGAATACCGGATGGCCCGGCAACGGTTGTCCAAGCGGCTGTGGCGGCGCCTGGAACGGCCCGACCCAGCTGATCATCGCCGCGTAGGTGTATTTCATTCCGAGCCGACGGAGATTTCGTCCCGAAGGCACGTTCCACTGGGCCGCACTCGCGAACGGGACGGCCCCCTGCTCAAGTATCCAGTTACCCGCGGCGCTGACCACCGCATTCCCGAGGCCACGCCCCTGCGAGCCCGGCCTGGCGTCAACTCCAATCGCGTAAATGTTGTGGCCCTGGTCGGCAACCGACGACAGCGCGACGAGTTGGCCATCTTCGTAAATACCGAAATGTGAAAGCGCACCAGGACCGGCGCAGTGCCAGAACATTTCAAAATCAACATCGGCCAGTTGAGATTCTGACAGCTTGAACGGCCGATCATCGTCGATCGGTCGCCATGTCGTTTCATCGGCAACGTAACAGGGGACCGGGCCCCATACCGCAACTTTATCGGGAAGGGTCACACGACTCAGCTCGTACATCCCGGCCACCGAAAAGAGAAGGTCGGAGTGGAGTTCGTCGAGTATCGGACGCAGCTTTTCGTGCCACTCACGGCGAGCTGTTGCAGCCACGACCTGGTCGACTCGCACGGCGAAGAACGGACCGGCGTCAACGCCTTCAGGTACCACACCCAGAGGAGGCGACTGTCCAGCTTTATCTGGCAGTGGAAATCCGAGAGACGCTTCGATCCACGGCCGAACGTTTTCCAGAAGATTGCGATCGATCATTGGTTCCACCAGATAGTAAACGTAGCCCTGCTATCCACCCTAACGCTGCAAGCGGCGCAGGGGATCGATGTGTCATCCCGAGGAAGCCTGTCCTCGTATCTTTAAACCCGAGGAGGGATCAGAGGCCGAGCCTGTCCTGACCCTGAGGAAGCCTGTCCTGAGCCTGCCGAAGGATGGGGACCCCTTTTCAAGTTGGCAACCATTGCCATGTCGCTTCACCCTTCGTCAGACTCAGGCTGAAACTCCCAGCAATGACAGAAACCGTACTGGCAAGCGAAACACGGCTCCGTCCCCCCTGCCTGAAGCTGATTCTGACAATCCAGCCCGCACCCACCGACCTCTCAGAAAACGCGGTCAAGCCACCTCAGGGAAAGTGGCCCCGCCACCCACCTACACGGGCATTGTGCGTTTTGTGTGAGCCCGACCGATTTCCGCCGTATCCTCCCGGTGACCCGCCACGATTCGCACACCCTCGTCGATCTTTGCGGTGATGTTCTCGGGCGAACAGCCGTCGAGGAACGCAAGGCCGTTCGCCTCACAGGCAGCTTTCACACGCTCGCGGGCCTCGGTCAGCCGCGGGTCCATCGGCTTGTTCGGATCTCGCCTGATGCCGAACGACATATGCAGGTCGCCGGGGCCCCACTCTGCAAAGCCGAGACCCGGCACGGCGAGAGACTGCTCGCAGTTCGACAGCGCCCGGACAGTCTCGATCTTGACCCCGAGCAGCAGTTCGCCATCTGGGTTCAAGGGCCACGGCTCGGCCTTGTCAACATACGTGTCTGCATCAACGCCCCACACCGGTGCCGAAGTCGGCTGCGAACCGGTGCCACGCGTCCCCCTGTCCAGGCCGTGACCAACTCCGATCATGTTGATCGGGTAGCGGCACGACTCTACGAACGCCCTAACAGCGTCGGGGGTTTCGGCCTGGCAGAGCAGGATTCCGTGCACGCCGCGGGCAAGGATCATCCGGAACTGCCATGCGTTGAACCGGATTATTTCCTCGGACGATCCTTCGACCGGAGTTTCGACTATGACCGCCGGAGTGCGATGGCCGCTGGCGGTCGGGCCGCCGTCGATCAGGCCCTGCATGTAGTTGTCGAGACCGGTCATGTCGAACGCACCGTGCTCCATGCCCACGTTGATGTAGTCGGCCCAGGTGTGTGCGTCCTTCAGTCCCTGTTCGTGGGTGAGCACATGGCCCGTGTGGCCGCCGTCGTAGTAGATCGGCTGGTCCTGCTCGAGTAGCTCGATCGCCCGGTTGATTCGCTTTGCCATGGTCTTCCTAACAATTCGGATTTGAACGCCCGGCGAATCGTACCCGCGAATTGGATCAGGTGCCGTATCGCCAGGTTGATGATGTCGGTGCCTGACCGAACGATCTAGGATCAGGTGAACTCACGTCTCTGCTCGTGGTGAACAATTCAATTGATTGCACAGCGATACCGAGTAGCCACCGCCGCGACGATGAACTGCCGTTGTAACCGCTCTTTGGGAAAATGTCGCGAGCGTATTCGATGTATGCTCCAGCCTACTTTGGAGTATCGATCATCATCGATCGGTACCGAAGCTAGCGAACCGCACCGAAATGACTGTGCTGATAACGACCGAGGCTGCGATCAAATGAGTCCAGAAACTTCCGTACGGCGATGTCCATATTGCGACGAGGAAATACGGCTAACCGCAAAAAAGTGCAAACACTGTGGTGAGTTCTTGGATGCCAGTCAGCGGGATGAAGCGACCGACCGAAAACAGGCGGCAGATGTTGCGCAGTCTGCTCGACAGATGTTCGAATCGGCCAGCGAAAACATCCGCAAGTATCGATCAGGTCGATCAGACTTGAGCTGGAATCCAGGAGTGGCCGCCGTTCTCAGTTTCTTCGTACCCGGCGCTGGCCAAATTTACAAAGGTGAAGTCGGTCGTGGATTCTTAACATTCCTGGCATTTATCGTCGGGTTATTTTTGTTGGTGGTACCCGGTTTGGTGATATGGGTTTGGGCTGTACTCGATGCTGCCGGTCGCACTCCTCGAGAAGTATAGGAGTGATCTACTCGATCACTTCGATCCGACAACGACCCCGCGAAGAGACGCACAAATGGAGGCGATGGTCGAAATCATCACCTGGATGCCGCCAAATTATTCGTGAGCGCGAAAAGGGACTGCCCGAAAGCAGTCCCCGTCCCCGGAACCTAAGTTAACCGGGGGGTGTCAGTAAACACTAGGCTATTTTCAGGTGAAACGTCAACTGTATGGCGTCGTGAAGTGGGTTGGGAATGTCCATAAATCAGCGGTCGAAAACTGCAGTTTACGTAGATGGATTTAATCCGTATTACGGTGCCGTGAAAGGTACACATTACAAATGGCTGAACATCCGGCGGATGTGTCAGAACATGCTGTCAGATTGCGATCTAGTGCCGATCAGGTACTTCACAGCGCGGGTCAAGGCTGCCGGTGGAAATCGGAAAGCCCCTCAGCGACAACAAGCATATCTAAGAGCTCTTGCCACGCTGCCTCTGGTCACCATTCACTACGGGCAGTTCCTTACGAGCGTGCGTTCTATTAAGGTGGTCCACCCGGTGACATCTCCGCCAACTTTTGCAACCGTAGTAAAGACTGAGGAAAAAGGCTCTGACGTCAATCTGGCTTCGATGTTGTTGCTTGATTGCTTCAACGGACTGTGGGACCAAGCGGTCGTTGTCAGCGCCGATTCAGACTTGATGTTGCCGATATCTTTGGTGCAAAAGGAGTTCGGAAAGCCAGTTGGTGTGCTATTTCCGACTCGACGTGGGGGTGCCGTGTTGCGGAAGACTGCCGCGTTCACCAGACGGATCAGTGAAAACGTCCTGAAGGTGTCACAATTGCCAGAATCGATTACAGACAAGTCAGGGACGATCACGAAGCCCAGCGATTGGTAAAAATCTTAACCGGCGTTCCTCATGTAACTGGTGGATTGGCCTCATTTCACGCCTGTTCGCATCTGACACATCGTTCTTTCATGTAGGACGGAACCGCACATTCCAACGGCGGATTTTGGTACCACCGGAATTCAGCCCGAGAACCCGGTGTGCCTGCCTAAATGTCGTTAGCAATGGCGGCACCCGATTGGACCAGCTTGCCGATTTCGTCGGCAGTGTAGCCCGCCGCAAGAAGCACTTCACGCGTGTGTTGGGCGAAGATTGGCGCAGGTCTGGTAATTCTTCCCGGCGTTCCGTACAGCTTCGCAGCGAGACCGATATTCCGCACGGTCCCCGCGGTCGGGTGCTCCAGCGGCACATCGAGGTCGCGTGCCTGCACCTGTTCGTCGGCCCACACCTCTGACATGTTCAAAATGGGTCCGGCCGGCACCCCGGCCTCTTCCATCGCCGCAAGCCATTGTGCTGAGGTTCTGGTAACCAGCGTCTTTTCGAGTTCGACTTCGAGCGCTTCACGATTTACGAACCTGCTCGCGTTGTCCTTGAACTCGTCCTTGTCGATCAGATCAGCGCGGTCGAGCGCGATGGCAAACCGCTCCCAGTTCGACTGGTTCGGTGCGCCAATGGTGATATGGCCGTCCTTCGTTCGCAAGGCCTGGTACGGAGCGGACAGTCGATGCGACGACCCGAGCGGACCTGGCACATCGCCGGTGGCAAAGTAGCTGCCCGACTCCCAGACCGTGTAGGCGATCGCCGCTTCGAGCAGCGAAACCTCGAGGTACTGTCCCTCGCCCTTGCGGAGCTTGTTTATGTAGGCGGTTAGGATGCCGTATGTGGCGAACATCCCGGCATTCATGTCGGCTATCGGCACACCTACTTTTACCGGCGGCGAACCGGGAACTCCGGTGAAGCTCATCAAACCGCTCATACCCTGGGCAATCAGGTCGAAGCCGGCGCGATTTGCATATGGGCCAGTCCTGCCGAAGCCGGAAATCGAGCAGTAAATAATGCCGGGATTGACCTTCTTCAGGTCTTCGTACCCGAGACCAAGGCGTTCCATCGTGCCGGTGCGGTAGTTTTCAATCACGATGTCGGCGTCTTTTGCCAGGCGTTTCAGCGCCTCGACCCCCGCCGGGTGCTTGAAGTTCAGCACGATGCTCCGCTTGTTGCGGTTCATCGCCAGAAAGGCGACCGATTCTTCTCCAATGAACGGGGGACCCATTCGGCGGGTATCGTCGCCACCGTTTGGTTTTTCGACCTTGATCACGTCGGCGCCCATGTCGGCGAGCAGCATGCTGCAAAACGGACCGGCAAGGATCTGGGAGCAGTCGAGAACTCGCACACCGTCGAGTGCTTCGGGCATGCCAAGGGGGTTCGGAAGTGTTTGCATGTCTTGAAAAGCTGTTGGTCGTGGTGCCGGAGCCGGATGGGACGAGATTTAGAAAGCCCTGCAGGGCCGGAGAAATTCTAATCCGTCCAGAGTGCCCGCGGGCCGGCCGGCCGGCAAGTACCGGACCTCTCTGAGATAATCCCGCCAGATTATCGTTTGGCACCGGGCGTGCGAGGCGCACTTGGGTGCCGCGCGAGCTCCGCGGGGCACGCCAGGGCAATAATTGGGTGCCGGTGCGAGTTTCTCGGGGCACGCCCGGGCTACAGGAGAAAAAAATGTTCAGTTTGGATGGCAAAGTTGCGTTTGTTACCGGGGGCAACGGGGGGATCGGGCTGGGAATGGCGAAAGGGTTCATCGAGCACGGAGCTTCGGTGGCGCTGGCGGCCCGAACAGAGTCAAAGTTGGAATCGGCCGTTGCGGAGATTGGCGAAATGGACGCCGCAGACCGCGTTCTGGCGGTCAAGTGCGATGTGACCGACCGTGACTCAGTGCAGGCTGCGCTCGATGCCACCGTCGAAAAGTTTGGCGGGGTCGACATCGTTGTGAACAACGCCGGCACCAACCGCCGCGCCGATGAGCCGCACCTGCTTTCCGATGAAGACTGGCGGTTCGTGATCGACACGAACCTGACGAGCATGCACAACGTGACCTCGCTGGCGTTCCCGTTAATGAAAACCAGGGGTGGAGGCAAGTTCATCAATATCGGGTCAATGATGTCGATCTTCGGTTCACCCTATGCGTCTGCCTACGCGGCCAGTAAGGGCGGGGTCGTCCAGTACACCAGGAGCTGTGCGGTTGCGTGGGCGAAGTACAACGTGCAGGTCAACGCGATCCTGCCGGGATGGATTGTCACTGAAATGACCGACGAGTTCGGCCGGCTGTTCCCGGACCGGTACGCGGCAATAGAAGGCCGGACCCCTGCAGGTCGATGGGGCCAGCCGCACGACCTTGCAGGTACGGCTGTATTTCTGGCATCGGACGCTTCGCAGTTCGTGACCGGCGTGTCGATACCGATAGACGGCGGCTACAGCGTCCAGTAGGTGGCGTTAGTTGCCGGGCGTCCCCCGATTGCAATCGGGACACCCGGGCAGTATCAGGAAGCTCTGCGGGGCACGCCGGGTAATTCTCTCTGTCTGCCCCGAGTATTGTTCGCATAGAGGCTTTGATAAATGAATCAGAACGCTGTTGGTAAAAACGATCTGTGGGACTTTTCTCTGCGGTTTGTCACGCCCATGGTGCGTCGGCTATTGCCAGAACCGGGCGACGCGGTTGCGCTGGAGCTGGGTTGCGGGGAAGGGCGAAGGCTTGGCGCAGCTGCACATCTGTTCGGTCGCGTGATCGGCGTCGACTCACCCGAGATGATTGATCTTGCATTGTCCAGGCCGGGCCGGGCTGAGAATATTGAACTGGTTGCAAGGGAAGGTCTTCGACTGCCGGTGGAATCGAGTTCGGTCGACTTCGTTTTTACGTTTGATGGCCTTACGCATTTCGAATCGCGGGACAGGTTTAACGCGGAGGTCCTGGAGGCTGCCCGAGTGTTGAAGCCTGGCGGGACCGTCATGTTCTGGTACGGTCGCATCACTCGGCTGCCGTTTGTAATTAATCCGGTGACGTGGCTGCGGGGAATCTCTTACAGCAGAGATGCCGCGATACCGCTGAAGGTCCAGCAATCGGCAATGCGTTGGGCACTGCGCAAAGCCCGGCTAAGACACCGCGGGTTGAGCACGCCCCTGCACCCCGACACCTCGTGGCGGCTGTTCAGGGGTGGCGACCACAGCTATGCGACGGCCGTGAAGCAGCGGTGAAGGTGTGCGGCGCATACGGCCTGACCAGTTCTCCCGCCCGGCGCAGGGAGTGGAGATGACCTTGCGCATCAGCCATCGATAAAAACGTTCTCGCGGTACCACTTGAGCTCTTGAACGCTCTCACGAATATCGTCCATCGCCAGGTGTGCCCCCTTCTTGTCGGGCGGACGAAGTGATTCCGGATACCAGCGGTCGACGAGCTCCTTGATAGAAGAAACGTCGATCATCCGGTAATGCAGGAAGTTTTCGAGCGTCGGCATCTCTTTATGGAGAAACCGCCTGTCGACCCAGATCGAGTTTCCGCACAGCGGCGCCTTGCCCCTTTTTGCCCATTTTTTCAGAAAGTCCAGGGTTTGCTTTTCGGCCTCTTTTACATCGATATCGGATGCCTCGACGCGGTCGAGCAGCCCTGATTTTTTGTGTTGTTCCGCGGACCACTCTTCCATGCGTGCCATCTCTTCGGGCGTGCGGTGGATGGCAATTACCGGGCCTTCGTCAAGAATGTTCAGGTGGGCGTCCGTAATGAGCGAGGCGATCTCGACGATCACCTGGTCGTCGCCAAGACCGGTCATTTCTAGATCGACCCAGAACAGGTTGCTGTTTTTTGGCATCGCCCGATTTTATGGCAGGCAAGCCGGGCGTGCGGTGGCATGCCTGCGATTTTCCTCCGTTGTATGTTGTTGCACGCTCCACGACGCCGTTTCGGACTTTGATCCCGAATCAAGTTCGGGATGACAGTGGTATGGAACAGCTCCCCGGCAACTAATTGCTGCTTGAATGGAAGCGGCGGATCAGTTCGACCTCGCGTGCGTTGCCGATATAGTACGGCGTTCGCTGATGCAGGCCGGTCGGTTCGATGTCGAGGATCCGCTTCAGCCCGTCCGTCGCCAGTCCCCCCGCCTGCTCTGCCATGAAGGCAAGTGGAGAACACTCGTAAAGGAGACGCAACTTTCCTTCACGTTGAACTGTATTTTTCGGGTAGGCGAAGATGCCGCCCTTGAGAAGGATCCGGTGGAAGTCGGCGACCAGTGCACCGATATACCGGGCACTGTACGGCCTGCCCGTCTCGGGGTCGTTCTGCTTCAACCACTCAACCCACTCAACGTCGGGTTCGAGCCAGGTGCCGGCGTTGCCCTCATTCGTCGAATAGACGTTCGATTTTTCCGGAAATTTCAGGTCGGCGAAGGTGAGGTGAAACTCGCCCATCGTCGGGTCCAGCGTGAATGCGTGGACACCCTTCCCGGTCGTGTACACGAACATCGTCGAAGACCCGTAAAGAATGTAGCCCGCCGCGGCCTGATTTCTGCCGGGCTGCAGCAGGTCCTCCAGGTGGCCGACGCCCGACTTCGTGACCCGCCGTTGAATCGAAAATATCGTGCCGACCGGCGCTGCGATGTCGATATTCGACGACCCGTCAACCGGATCGAACGACACGGCGTACCTGCCGGCGGAGGCGCTTTTGGACGGGGTTATCGCTCCCTCTACCTCCTCGGAGCACATGACGCAGACGCACCCGGTCTCGCCAAGGAGATCGATGATCAGATCGTTCGACCAGTCATCGAGCTTGGCCACCTCCTCGCCCTGGACGTTTGTTCGCCCGGTGTAGCCCGTGGCGGCCACCAGCCCTGCCAGGTTGATCTCGCGTGAGATCAGCTTCCCGGCAAGCGCAATGGCGTTCATCACCTGGCTGAACTCTCCCACGGCTTCCGGATAATCTTCCTGCCTGGCCCGAATGAACTGGTTTAATGTTGGCTGGAAACCCGTCATGGCCTGACCTTCCCGCCGGTTACGTCCGTTGCCAGAAAACCGTCTTCGAGAACTGCCGGTGTAATACTCATACCTGAACCATATTCCCTTTGCGGCAAATTGGCCTGTGCGTTGCGCGTACCGTCACGACCTGGGACGCACATCTAAACTGGGCCTTACAGCGTAGTTATTTCAGTCGATGGCAGCCGCGAAAGTAAATTTTAATGGGCATCGTAAACTGGGCGACTGCAACACCCCGACGGAAACGCTGGTCAACGATCGGGCTGGGAGTCGCGCTGGTCCTGGCAGTCCCCGTGCTCTGGTTGGCATGGTGGCTTGGGTCGCCGTTGTTCATAGACAAAGTGGCTGACGAAGATTTTCCGCTGACCGCAAACGCCACGATCCCCGATAACGTGACTCGTGCCGAAGCCGAAACGACGATGGAGACCGCGGCGAAGATCGAAGCGCCCATGAGCGAGCCAATGACGACCGGGATGAGCTCGGCCGAAGCGGTCAGTTTGATCTCGGGAGACTTCAGGGATGCAGACAGATTCCACAGAGGCAGCGGCCGGGCCACCATCTACCGGCTCGAAGACGATTCACATGTTTTGCGCCTCGAAGATTTAAACGTGACCAACGGCCCCGACCTGCGCGTGCTGCTGATGGTCGACCCCGAAGGCGGCGACAAGGGCCAGGGTTATCTCGATCTCGGCAAGCTCAAAGGCAACATTGGCAACCAGAACTATCCGATCCCCGATGACGCCGACGTTTCCCGATACCATGCCGTGATGATCTACTGCCAGCCCTTCCACGTCGTCTTCAGCACAGCGCCGCTGCGGTAAACGGGAACAGAAAAGTCCAGGCCACCGGGATTGCACTAGAATCTGGCGAGTTCTAGCACGGCAAACTACGGAGGCACCCTGAAATTGGAACAACCCGGCCTGTACAGAAGAGCAGTATTTGTTATCGCTGCAATGATGCTCGTGAGCGCACTTGCTGCGTGTGGCGGCGCGGATTCCGGTTCTGGTGGGGACTCTGGCGGTTCCGGTCCGGCAATTGACGAACCAGCCCAGGTTCCCAGCGGGCCAGTTCGGGTGATCGAACATATCGAGGCAGCTTCGAAAGATGGCGTGCTGTTCGACCTGAAACTGTCGCTTCCGGTTTTCGACCGGAACGACTCCAAAAGCAGACGCGACGATGCCGAGGTAGTCGCGCCCGGCAAGACCGAATACCAGGGCATCTTCAATGACGGCCCCGGAACGCTGCTGATCGTCTCGTGCTTCGCCGACGTATGCCAGACCGACGCTAAAACGGCCAGATTCGAAGTCCACTACTGGGTCGAATCGGCGCCCGATCCACTGCCAGAGGGTGTGATCTTGCCCGGCGGGTAGTTGCCCAAACCATTTTTCGCGATCAAGCCAAATCAAGAGGGAATCCTGTATGGAACGACCGAATATCGTACTTATCAACTGTGACGATCTCGGCTACGGCGATCTCGGCAGCTACGGTTCGACGATCAACAAGACGCCGGTGTTAGATCGAATGGCCGAAGAAGGCGTGCGGTTCACCGATTTTTACGCGGCCTCTCCGGTTTGCTCGCCATCACGCGCGGCACTGATGACCGGCTGCTACCCGCCGAGGATCGGATTCGGCTCGTTCGACGGATCGCGCGTACTTTTCCCCGGTCAGGGGATCGGTCTTAATCCAAACGAGATAACCATCGCCACCGTGCTGCGTGATGCCGGTTACGCCACTAAAATCGTTGGCAAATGGCATTGCGGCGATCAGAAAGAATTCCTCCCGACCAGGCACGGTTTCGACAGCTACTTCGGCCTGCCGTTCAGCAACGACATGGGTCGACAGGTCGACAGCAATCCCGACGATCACTCCGCGCAATCCGAAGCACGCAGGAATCGACCGCCGTTGCCATTGCTCCGTGACGAGGAAGTGATACAGGAACAGCCAGATCTGCGTGCTCTCACCGAGCGTTACGTCGAAGAGGCGGTCGGGTTCATTCGCGACAACTCGTCAGGGCCGTTCTTCCTCTACTTCGCTCACATGTACGTGCACCTGCCCCTGTACGCCCCGGAGGGAATGGTGAACGAGTCGAAAAACGGAGATTACGGGGCGTGCGTCGCAGGAATCGACTGGGCTACCGACGTCATTTTGAACGAACTCAAACAACTGGGGCTGGACGATGACACGCTGGTGATTTTCACGAGTGACAACGGTTCCCGGCTGGATAACCAGGGCGGGAGCAACGGTGCTCTGCGAGGCAAAAAAGGGACCACCTGGGAGGGCGGGCAAAGGGTGCCGTGCATCATGCGCTGGCCATCGAAGATGCCCGCCGGTCAGGTCCGCACCCAACTGGCAACCAGCATGGACCTGTATCCGACGCTGGCTGCCCTGGCCGGCGCGCAGATTCCGTCCGACCGGACGATTGACGGTGTGGACATCTCATCGCTCATGTTCGATGAAAATCCCGGTGCGTCTCCTCGCGACGAGTTCGTTTACTACGACGAAAACAACATCGAAGCCGTCCGTGATGCCAGGTGGAAGCTGCACGTTCGCAAGGGCGGCCAGGAGATTGCGGAACTTTACGATCTGGAGACGGACATCGGGGAGACGAATAATTTATTTGACGACAATCCCGATGTCGTCGCCGCACTCAGCTCGAAAATTGACTTCTTCCGCGCGGAACTGGGCGATGAAGCCACCGGTGTTACGGGAAACAACGTCCGGCCCGCCGGTCGAGTAGACAACCCCGAAACCCTGACACGCTACGATCCGGAGCACCCCTACATCTACGCCGAGTACGACAAGGGCGACCGCGGTTAGCTCGGGACGAATTTCAGCGGTTCTATTTTTTGAGAAATACGAGCTCGGTCGCCCGGTCGACTTCAGTGGTCAGGTCCGGGTCAAACTTGTAACCCTCAGGATGCGAGAACCCGGCTACCAACTGTAAAGCCGATTCGGCTGTACCTGCCTCGGCGCTGTTCGAAACGAGGTCGCGC
>JADFLG010000158.1 GCA_022564545.1 Chloroflexota bacterium
GCCACCGCGATTGGCACAGGCCACGCCTGCCACGACCCCCGCGACTGGCGTGGGCTACCGCTACGCTTGGGCGCATGAATATTCTTGTCACCAACGACGACGGCGTCGACAACCCGGGAATCTGGGCGCTGGTGCGCGCCGCGAAAGACCTCGCCAACGTCACAGTCGTCGCGCCCGCATCGAACCAGTCGGGCAGGGGTGCCGGGCTGTCCTTTCGGAAATCGGTAGCAGTCCACGAAATCGAAAGCCGCGTGCAGGGAGTCCCGTGCTACGCAGTCGAAGGCACTCCGGGCGATGCCGCGGCGATCGGGATCAATCACGTTCTCAGCAACCAGGTCGATGCCGTGGTCTCTGGGATCAACCCGGGCAACAACACAAGTCGAAACTTACTCATCTCAGGAACATTTGGTGCGGCGATTATTGCCTCTTCCAATGGCGTAAAAGCAGCTGCGTTCTCCACAGAACTCCTGGGAGATGTCGATGATCTATTGATCGGCCAAATCACGACCGGGATCACGAGGGAGTTGATAAGCGAAGAAACTCCGCAGGCGACCCTGTTCAACGTTAACTTTCCTTCGATCGTCGACAGAATGATCGTGGGGGCTGAGGAGTCCAGTCCCACGCCATCGCTGCTCCAGATGAAAATCGAACCCAACAACGATGGCGGCTACGAAATCATGTCCCGGCTGGCTGTCAGTTGGGATGGCTCGATAGCGCCCCCGGGGACCGACATAGACGTGCTGAGACGGGGCCGTGTCGCCATTACAGCCCTGAACGGGAACAACCTGAGCCATGTTCCCTGCGACCCCGCAGTCCGACGGATGATCGCCGCTGCCAACCGCGCAATCGGTTGACGAGTCGGCTCAAACTATCGAGAATCTCGCCAGAATAGTAAAAAACTTCCGCTCACCTGTTGTTTTGGCGAGACGCCAGAGGAAAAATCCCCGATGTTGTACGAACTCCGAGTCTACGAATGCCTTCCCGGCCGTCTGCCGAATCTCCACGCCCGGTTCGCCAATCACACGATGAAACTCTTTGAAAAGCACGGCATAAAAAATGTTGGCTACTGGGTGACCGATGTTGGCGAGAGCAATCACGAGCTGACCTACCTGGTTGCCTTCGAAGACGCGAGCCAGCGCATGGAGGCATGGGAGAACTTCCGGAACGACCCTGAATGGGCGAAGGTTGTCGAAGACTCGCACCGGGACGGTCTCATCGTGAAGAACGTCCGCAACCAGACCCTCGTCCCAACTCCATACTCACCCATGCAGTAGGCCCCCGTTGTTTGACGGGCCGCTGTTCATGGTCAAGTGGCCGGCAAAACAAAAGAAATACAAAAAATGCCAAACATCCAGAAACTGAAAAACCTTTCAGCCAGGGCCCACATCGTCGGCGTGGGTGAATCGGACAGGCTCGGCAAAGTCCCCGAAAAATCTCCGCTCGCCCTTCACTCAGAGGCGGCGATCAATGCCCTCGACGATGCAGGCATGAAGCTTTCCGACGTCGATGCCCTGTTCACCGCCGGTTGGTCAACACTCGACGTTGCCGAGTACCTGGGCATACATCCCCGTTACACCGACAGCACCTCGGTTGGCGGTGCATCGTTCGTCATACATGTCGCCCACGCACTCGCTGCGATAGCGGCCGGGTACTGCGAAGTGGCGTTGATTACGCACGGCCAGTCTGGCCGGTCGGACCGTGCACCGATTCCTCGGAACCCCGGCGCTCCGGCTGCGCAGTACGAATCTCCATACGGGATCATCGGTCCGCCGATCTCGTACGCGATGGCTGCGCGACGCTACATGCACGAGTACGGCGAGGACCGCACCCGGCAGGCGATGGCCGAAATTGCCGTTTCGACCCGCAAGTGGGCCAATCTCAACCCGATGGCATACTTCTACGACAAGACCACGAGCTTTGACGATTATCACGACTCAAAGTGGGTGGCGTGGCCGTTCCATCTGCTGGACTGCTGCCTGGTCACCGACGCCGGTGCGGCAATAGTGATTACGACTCCGGAACGTGCGCGCGACGCTAAAAACGGCAGCGTGAAGATACTTGGCGCAGGCGAGGGTCACGACCACTCGATGATTTCGCAAATGACCGACCTGACCCGTGCGTTCGGCCAGTACACCGGACCCCAGGCGCTCGAGATGGCCGGGGTGTCGCATTCGGACATCGACCTTGCGATGATCTACGATTCGTTCACCTACACGGTGCTGGTCACCCTTGAAAACCTGGGTTTTTGTGGTCCGGGGGAAGGTCCAGATTTCGTCGCATCGCAGCGGACCGCCCCCGGCGGAGATTTCCCGCTCAACACCAACGGCGGCGGACTTTCTTACACGCACCCCGGCATGTACGGAATATTCACTGTGGTCGAAGCAGCGCGCCAGCTGCGCGGTCAGGCCGGAGACCGGCAACTCGACAAATGCGACCTTGCCCTGGCCCACGGCACTGGCGGATTGCTTTCGTCAACCGGGACGGTTGTACTGGGGGTGGAGTAACGATATGACCGGCAATACACCAAAACCCCAACCTGTTCCGCAACCAGAGTCGGACCGCTACTGGGAAGGTCTGAAAAACGAGGAGATCTGGCTCCAACGGTCCGTAACCACCGGAAAATTCCAGTTTTACCCTAGGTCGCATGCTGTCGAAGATCCTGATGGAAGCCGAGAGATCGAGTGGGTCCGGGCTTCAGGTGCCGCCGAACTGTTCACGTTCGCGATCGCACATATCGCCCCGCACCCCGGGTTCGCCGGCGATGTGCCATACGTTACGGCGCTGGTGAAACTTGACGAGGACGTGATCGTGCCCACGAACATCGTCGGCGTCGACCCTGAGCCGGAGAACCTCCAGATCGGCATGCGCCTGAAACCCGTGTTCGAACACCACGAAGGCGGGCAAACCCTGCTGATGTTCACCCCGGCGTAACACTCGTAATTCCCTGTCCCCAGGGAGAGGGAATTACGAGACATTTTCGTAGTGGAGGGATCAGTCGTCCGGCGTGGTCAATTCCTTCTCCCCGGGGGAGGGAAGTGAGACGCGTAAAGGGAGTTCCTATTCTGCTTCAGATCAAGTTCTGAATATCGGTGAGGCGCTTGGCGTTGTTACGCCTTCAGGATTTCTCGCTGAGACAGCACGCGTTCGAGCAACGGTTTCATGCCAAGTTCAGTAGCGATGGCGATGGCTTCGTCTTGAAGCTCGACCGCTCGGTCGTGATCCCGTACTGAGCCCGTCTGCCCTAAGCCTGCCGAACGGGTCGAAGGATCGCCGGTGCCGTCCCGGTCGAGGAGCATCTCGGCATACTCGGACATCGTCCAGGCGAGTTCGGGCCGGTAACCAGCCTTCCGGCAGAATTCGATGGCCGCATTGAAGTGATCTTCGGCGGCGCTGTTATCGTCGAGCTCACGGGCGAGAAGTCCAAGTAGGCGATCACCAGAAATCAAGTCAAAACCAGCCATCTGACCGACCGATGACTTGAACGAGTCGTACATTTCACGGGCCTGCCCCGAATCTTTCGTAACCACAGCGTGCAGGGCAAGCGCTACCTTTGCACTTTGCTGGTTAATGGGCACATGCGGCGGCATCTCACCAAGGAACAACGTCGCTATTTCGGCAGCTCTACCCGTAAGGTCGGCCCTCCGCATCAGCCAACCGCCAAGGCCGAGAATCCCGCAAGCGCCTGCCGTCCGGAGGGGAAAGACGCGTCGGTTATCACGATCTGCGAAGTAATCTATCGAGGATATTAGGAGGGAGAGTTCCTCCAGTCGGCCTGGATCTCCACCTGACATTAGTTCAATCAAAAACTCGGCCTGCTTCAAGCTATCGGGATGGTTCTCTGCGCGGGTCGCATCCAAGATCTGCTTTATACGTTCCTGTGCCGAGCGCCAACCGCCTTCGACCATATCGATCGAAATCAAACTCAGTTTGCCAAGCAAGATTAGCTGCTGCCAGTGCATTCGCTCGCCTTCAGTTACCATCGCCGTCGCAATTTCCCTGCTGGATTTAATATTTCCGAGCACTCGGAGAGCCGAACAACCCCAAAACCAGCCAGGTCCGTCAACCCGGTTTCCATCCTCGTCTGCGGTCTTGATTCCTTTCAGTGCATACGCTGCGCATTCGTCCCATTTCAGATAGTTGCCATTAATCGCGACGAGCGGGCCGAGAATCTGATAACTGAGTCCGACATCCTGGGATCTTTCAAGCAGCAACAGAGCTCGTTCTATGTGCGGTGTGGCGCGCTCGATATCACCGTCCGCAACGCTCACTACCCACGCATGTTGCATCCGCGCGAAAGCTTCTTGATCAGTGTCGTTCGCGGCTAACGAGAGCAATCTCTCCGATAACTGGCTCTGGTGAGGCAACCGTAAACCGGCTGAGGGCATATAGCTCCCAAAGCTGAACGCCTTTTCGTTCTGGTCCGTCTTTTTAAAATACTCAAACGCCTCAAGGAAGGCATCCCAGGCACGGCCGTAGAAATTGAGCATTGAGAATTCGGCCCTGGCCAGACCGAACAGAAGTTCAGCTCTTGACCGGTCAATCTCGCCAGGCGTGTGAGCTTCGAGGGCGCGCTCAAAGATTGTCACAGCATCCTCGTAGGCGAAGGCGTGTAACGCCTGGTTGCCCGCGGCGATTGAATACTCGACGAGTTTGTCGGTGCCCAGGACCGTCTCGGCTTCCGTGAAGTGGCTAACCAGCTCCAGCGCGTGGTCGCTGGCATCATCCCCGTACAGCGATTCCAGCGCCTCTGCGATCCGGGCGTGCATTCGGACAGTGCGTGTCGCCGAAAGCTCCTCAGACAGGGTTTCCTGGATCAGGGCATGGGAGAATTCGTACCAGCCGACGCGATCGGGAAGCTCGTCGATGACCCGCGCTGCGAGTCCCTCATCGAGCACATCAAGAAGTCGTTCCTCCGTCGTGTCATCAGAAAGAACTTTCATCTGGTCGAGAGAGAACTGACGACCTATGACAGACGCCGTAGTAAGAATTTCGTTGCACCGCTCGGACAGCTTGTCGAGTCTGCGACCGATGACTTCGCGCACCCCCTCGGGAATGCGGATGTTCCATGAACTGTCAGATCGGTTTGTCTTGTCCGGTGTGAACTCGCCTTCCTGGATGAGCAGTCGCACCGTCTCGGTGACGAAGAGCGGGTTGCCCTCGGTCTGGGTGTGGATGGCGTCGATCAGTCCGCGGGGCGGCACCGTTCCGGCAGCGATCTCTACGAACCTGGATACGTCCTGCCGGGTAAGACCGCGGAGCAACACACGTTCGAACAGTCGCTCTCGGGTTAGATCACCCAGCGTTATTGACAGGGGATGCCTTCGGTTCAACTCCA
>JADFLG010000046.1 GCA_022564545.1 Chloroflexota bacterium
GCAGATCGACGCCATCGAAGAGTTCAACCTGCTGTTCTTCGAAGAGCCTGTCCCGCCCGACAACCTCGACGCCATGGACCAGGTGCGCAACGCGAATCACCGGACAGATATCGCGACCGGCGAACGCCTGTTCTTCCGATACGGCTTCCGCGATATTTTGCACCGGCGCCTCGTCGACGTGATCCAGCCCGACATCGCCCACACAGGTGGAATCTCCGAGATCAGGCGCATCGCGTCAATGGCCGAGATCGAGTACATCAAGTTCGCGCCGCACAACCCGAACGGCCCGATCGCCACGGCAGCATCGGTGCACGTTTGCGCCACGGTCCCGAACTTCCTGATCCTCGAAACGGCGCGCGACATGCCGTGGCACGACACGGTTCAGACAACGCCGCTCAAGATCAAAGACGGCTATTTCGAACTGCCGACCGCACCGGGACTCGGAACCGACCTTGACGAATCGGTATTCGCCGAACGGCCTTTCGACCCGCAGCAAGACCGGTACGTCGGCTCGTGGAACGCCGAAGACAACTCGCCAGCAGACGTGTAATCCGCCGTATCCGGGACGGGGCGACACCTACGATTGGACGTATGACCACCCAGATATTTCGCGGTGCACTTTTCGATCTCGACGATACGCTTGTCGATCGCAAATCGGCCTACGACGATATCTACAGAGTGCTATACGACCGGCACGAGGCAATCCACAGCCAGACGCCGTGGAAAGACGCACTCGAGTTTTTCTGGACGCTTTCACCGGACAACGCGACCAGCCCAAGGGAAGCGTTCATCGAAATTCAGAAACGGTGGCCCGGTGTGACAGGCGACCCTGAATCCCACCACGAGTTCTACTTCACTCAAATGATCAAAATTATGAAGATGCTGCCGGGCGCAATGGACTTTGTCGACTGGATGAACAGTACGGGAGTGAACTGGGGTGTCGTCACAAACGGCGACGAGTTCCAGGTTGAGAAAATCGAGACGACGGGTTTGAAGAATCACGTCCCGTTCGTAGTCGTTTCAAAGTTTTTTGGAGTCGACAAACCCGCCCCAGAGGTATTCATGGAGGGGGTACGGCTGCTCGACATTCCGGATATACAGACGGAAGAAATTCTGTTCGTGGGGGACAACCCGCATACCGATATCATCGGCGCTCACGGTGTCGGAATGAAGACCGCCTGGATTCACATGGGACGTGAATTTCCCGACGACGCGCCGTACCCGGACTTCATTGTGGCCCATGTCGAAGAACTGAAAGTGCACCTGCACCGTCATCTCGACCGGAGCGGAGAGATCTGAGGTCAACTTGCTCGGGATCACTTTTCAAAGGAGAATACCTTAGATTCCTCTCCCGATTTCCATCGGGATAAACTCAGTCGGAATGACGGGTCGTTGACGCGGGCCGTGCTCGCTGAATCGGATAGTTGGTGCGCGCTCGACAGCATTGCCACGTCTGCCGTCTATGACTGTTACGAACGGTCTACAATTTCCCAAAAATCACAACGGATTGGCGCCCCATACCGGCATGCCGGTCCAGTGGGGCAAAATATCGAATTCCCACAGCATCTTGAAAGCGGGCGAGCGAATTGATCGGCGTAGCAGTACTCGGCACGGGGCGAATCGGTGGATCATATATCGACGTTGTAAACCAGACACCGGGCGCTGAACTCAAACTCGTGGCGGAGCAAAGACCGGAAGCCGCCGCTCCCTGGCAAGACCGGTACCCGGATGTCGAGTTTGTTACCGATTACCACGCTGCGCTGGAACGCGACGATGTCGCTATCGTGATCGGCACGCTCCCACACTGGCTGCACTACCAGGCTGGCCTCGATGCCGTGAACGCTGGCAAGCACGTGTTCATGGAGAAGCCGCTCGCCCTTTCGTCTGCTGAAGGTCGCGAAATGCTCGACGCGGCAACCGCCAACGGCGTGAAGCTTATGACTGCCCACACGCAGCGCTACTACCCGGCGGTCAGGGCGATGAAGGCACTTGTCGATTCAAAACGGCTCGGCGAAGTCGTGATGGCGCACGACATGTGGCACAAGGTTTACCAGCCCTGGACACGACCGAAGTGGATGCTCGATGGTTCGAAGGGCGGGGGAATGGGGCAAATGGACGGCACACACGAGATCGACCGGCTTATGTGGCTTCTTGGCGATGACATCGAAACCGTAAGTGCGAAGATTGGCCAGATAACCTACCCGAAGGCCGACAACCCGGACATCGACTGCGACGACACCGCCATGTGCTTCCTGCGCTGGAAGTCGGGCAAGGTCGCGACCATCAGCCGGATGGCATGGCGAATCGGCGCGACCGAGTACGGCGGCGATTTCTTCTTCACAGAGGGCATGGCGAGGTTCCGCCTGAAATATGGCAGTGCAGAAGGCCAGGAAACGGCGCTTTATATTGGCGATACAGAAGATGGCACATGGCGCAAAGAACCCGTGGAAGCAACCAACAGCCTGCTCGACGAATTCACCGATTTCGTTCAGGCGATCGAACGGGGCGACGAGGACACACCGATTCCGCAGGAGCACGGGCTGCGGGTGCTGAAGGTGTTCGAGGCGACCGTGGAATCGGCGCGCACGGGCCGAGAGGTCGAAGTTGACTGGTAGACGGTTCGGCCTGGGATTCCTGAATTCCAGGTTCGCCGTAACTAACATCTACGATTCTGGTTTTTCCCGCCCCGATAACCGGTTCATTCCAGTCGCCTCAGACGACCTGATCGACTACCTGGCTGCAGACGAAAATACTTTCGGCGAGAACAGCTCGAAAATACGTGAGGTCGCCAACTGGTTCATCCGCATTCTCGAACAGGAAAAATCGGCATTCGAAAGGCTGCTGATCAGGAGCTACTCGCGAGTAAATCCAGACCGAGAAACAATCGATGTCCTGAACAGCGGTCCGCCGGTCGATTCGGATTTCGAATCGCTGAACACGAAAGTTCAGCACATGCTTGAAAAGGCCAATTTCGAAAAGCTGTCAGACGCTCAGGTGCGAACGGCTATCGAGGCTGGCAATACCCAGGGCATGCGGGTCAAGCTCGATACGGAGAGCATCGAAGAGATGGCGATATGGGTGCGTGGCCGTGCCACCGCGCCGTTCAACCGCCGCACCCTTGCTCACCCCATTCGGGGCGAAACGAGCACCATCGCGATATTCAACCGGCTTGCGCTAATCACGCGTCCTGCCGGCGAGGCGAACGTTCAGGTCAGGTTGTTCAAGGACATCCCGATTCGTAACGTCGAGGCACTGCTTCCCAACGCGAATGTGCGGATGGGAATGCGGGATGCCGTTGTCATGGCAGGCAGCGGCGCGGGTGCTGTGTGGACACTCGTTGCGAAGGTCCTTGCGGTGGGTCTGGTCGCAGCAAGCCAGCTGCTGTGGATAATCGCAGTTCCACTGGCAGGACTGAGCTGGAAGATGTTCTCCGGCTATCGGAGGGCGATAAAAAATCGAGATTCCAACCGTGCCAGGCACCTGTACTTCCAGAATCTCGGGGCGAACCGAAGCGCGATTCACATGATCTCTTACATGATCTGCGAGGAGGAGATCAAGGAGGCCGTGCTGCTCTACACGTTCTGCCTGGACGCAGAGGCCGACCGTCGGCCAGCTTCGGAAACAGGCATCAAGACGGAGATCGAAAAGTATCTGAACGAGCTGACGTCGATAGAAGTCGATTTCGACATCAGCGACGCAATCGAAACCCTGGACCGGCTCGGGCTCTGGAAAGACCGGACGGAGCTGCGGGTGCTCGGCATGGCTGAGGCCAACGCCAAACTCGAACTGCACGCCCGGCAGGGGCTGTCGAGGGGCTACCACGCCGGTCTGCTGGGGATTGGTGAAAAATGAGCCGCCTGAAGTGCGTTCTTTTCGACCTGGACGACACTCTTGTTCCTGAAATGGGACCCGAACGGGAGGCCCTGGTTGTCGCATGCGGACTTGCGGCAGAAAAATACGGCGTTAACACAAAGGCAATGGCAAATACGGTTGGCGAAGCCGCGAGCGAATTGTGGGGCCGGTGGGGCAAGGCCGACCTGTACAGTTCCATCGCATACTCAGGATGGGAAGGTCTCTGGGGACCACCTGATTTGCCCGACGACGGTCTGGGCAACGATCCGGAGACCGTCGCCCATTACAAGCGTGACGCCTGGGATGCGGTTCTGTCCCGACATGGAATATCCGATGCAGACCTCCGCAACGCGATAATCGAGCGACATCGGCGGGAGCGTATCAAACGCATCAAACCGTATGCGGGCGTCAAAACATTGTTGACGAAAGTGTCGACTGAATATCCACTGGGGATCGTTACAAATGGCTCTCCTGCCGTTCAGCGATTCAAGCTTGAACGGGCTGGACTCGCCGGATATTTCTCGACCGTGGTCGCATCGGGAGACGTCGGGGTCGGCAAGCCCGACCCCAGGCCATTTATGACGGCTCTCAGAGCGCTGGGGGTTCATCCCGGTGAGGCTGTGATGATCGGAAATTCGTGGAGGGGTGACGTTCAAGGTGCGAACAATCTTGGAATGGCTTCAATCTGGTTCAACCAGGATTCATTGCAATCGGGAGAAGGGACACCGCCGACCATGGAAATATCGTCGCTCAACCAGGTGCCAGAAATACTGGAAACACTCGGCGGGATAGCCGACATCGACGTTGGTGCCGAATAGCACCCTTACGGCGTGCCGCTTTAGACGATCTTATCGTCCCTCGCGTCGCCGCCGAGCGCCAGCGTGTGCGATGAATCGTTGATCGAACCTATGTACCAGCCGTTTCGACCGAACCTGAACCTGCTGATCGAGCAGTTGAAAAGGTCGGTCCGCATGAGCAGACGGTTGTCCATCCCCGTGATGTAGTGGAGGAGTGCTCGCATCGCGTCGCCGTGGGTCACTATGGCGATCGTGTGGGTGCCGGGTTTTTCGTACCACTCGGGGTTGTAGGTGATTTCGTCTTCGAGCCAGTTAGAGGCCCGGCGTTCCACCCACCTCAGTGTTTCGCCGTCGGCTGGCTTAAACCACTTGCCTTTTTCGGCCTGAAGCAGGCGAACCTCGGGGGTCAATACATCGGCAGCCATCTTGCCTCTCCACGCCGGAATTTGCCTCTCGATAATGGCGTCTACCTTCTCGAATTTCGTGCCTTCGATACCCATCCCGCGCAGCATGCCCTCGGTGGTCTGCACGGCACGGATGAGAGACGACGTGTAGATTCGGTCGAACCTCACACCCTCGTCAGCCAGGCGTTGGCCCAACGCTTCTGCCTGTTTGTGCCCTCGTTCGGTCATGGGGGCGTCGAAGTTTGCACCTGCGACGATGCCGGGAGTGACGTTCGACAGTGATTCCCCGTGCCTGATGAAGTAGAAATCGAATTCGACGTTGTCGTGAATCAAGAACGGAATCTCCCCGAGAAATAAAGCGCCGGAAAATCGCCGCGAAAAAACGGCCACCGCACAGTATCACCGGCCCGTCGCCAGATGTTGCAAGTGTTGGCCCCCTGTTAATTACAACTAATTACGACACGGCCTACGGGACCAGGAAGGCCGACTCTTGCAGGCCGGGGTTGCCGTAGTCGGCTGTTGCCAGGTCGGCCTCCAGCCGGCTCAACGAAATCGCCATGAACCGATCGGCCCGTGTCGAAACTGAAAATATACCGATTACCCAGCCTTCGACCCGGGACGGCTGCATCGCCACGAGGAAGTCGTACAGCGCTTTGGCCGTCGACGAAGACAGGCGCCTGTCGTTCACCAGTTCAGTATTCGTGCCGAGGCCAGAAGTGTTCGCCAGCGTCTCCATCCACAGCATCTTGTAGCCAAGCGAATGATCGGCCGATCCCGACAGGCTGTTCGTGTTGTCCAGGATGAAGCTCGCAGAACTTCGCATCGGGGCGACATCCGGGAATCTCATTAACGAAATACCGGAGTGTTCTTCTATGGCGCGCAGGGCTGCGGCCTCGAACAACTGGGCCTGTGCTTCGAGGAGAGCTCTCACGTTATCAGTCCGTGGTGTTGTCGACAGCGATGGGTTGGTCAGGTCCTGCAATGCATGGCCAAGCTCGTGGAAATACGTGCCGAGCGCCTGGACTGGCGATTCACCGAGGTCTGTGAAAACGTGGTTCTTGCCGTCGACCCGCTTTTCAAATCCGACTTCCCCCCTGAAATCGCGGCACGAAGCGTAGGTTGCCGCATAGTCGGCTTCCGCCATAAGCAAGTAGTCGGTCATACATGCATTGAGCGATGCTGCCACGAACTGGTCGTGCGGAAAAAAGTGCATCACTATCCGTTCAGCACCCAGGTCACGTCCGGTCAGCAGGTAATAACCTGCCCGGCCTGCGGATTCGAGCGCGGGAACCCAGTCCACCGAACTAAGGCCTGAACCGGCAGCTGCCCGGACCTGATCGGTAAAGGCCATTTCGAGCATCGGTGCGAGCAACTCGTCAATTTGTTCATCGGATAATGAGAAATCTTCGGTCGTTTCATCGGGTGGCGAACCAGGCAACCAGTTCACCCAGCGGGCGACCGTGTTATCGGTCTCATCGTCTTCCGGGATCACCTGTGCGGCGTCGATCACGACCTTCACAAGGTGCTGACCTGGCGTGACCCGGTCGGCAGGAACGACCATCGACTCGGTCCAAATTGCACCCGCATCGGAACCCGCCGTGAAAAGCTGCGAACCGAACAGCTCATCATCGATAAATACGTCGACCCGAAATGCCTCGGACGAAGCGGTACTTATCTGGCTGGCGTTCCGGACTACGTACGAAATCGACGCTGCCTCCCCAGCCCACACCCTCCCGTCTCGCCCCGCTGCCAGTCCGTCGGCCGCCCGGCTCACGCTAATGGCTGCGTCCCAGCCGTACTCGATGTGCCCGGTCAGGTTTGCCAGCGCCTGGGGTGGCCTGGCCGGTGCACCTGGTGCGGGCAGTGGTTCGGGTGTGACCAGCGGCGCATCCCCGCCCCATGCCAGCTCGAGTTCGAAAGAGTTGTCGGTTTCGTCGCTCTCCGTGATGATCCCGGTCGGGTCGACTATCAATTTGAGCGTGTGCAGACCAGCGGTGATGGGGGTGGTCGATTGAAGCTCGTCCCAATTGAGAATCAGTGTTGCACCGCCCAGCAAGCCCGTGGAATTGACTCTGTGGACCACCACGTCGTCAAACAGTATGTGGACCGAGAACTTCTGGTCGATGGTGATAGGTGAATCGTTCAGGACCGATATTGAGATATGGGTGTCGCCATGGATGGAAAGACCGCCCGAGCTGACGGCGCCGGCGAACGGTGCAGCCACTATCGGGGCCAACTCGCCCGTGCTGGCGACAAGCGACAGGTTCGGCAGCCGTGTGCCTGGTGCCGGCGTCGGTGCTGCCTGGCCTTGCCAGGTGAATTCAGCAGTTCGCGTGTTGTTGCCCTCCGACGTTTCATTGATCTGGTTGGTTGGGTCTGCGGTCAGCCTGACCGTGTGCGTACCGGGAGCGAGATTGAACAGCTCCAGCAGTTCCGTATATCCCTCAACGGACAAAAAATGATTCGGTGAAAGATCGCTGCCCGTCCACCTCTCAGCCAGGATCTCGTCCAGGTATATGTCGATGAAATAGCTGCCTACCAGGTCGCCAGGACCATCGTTTTCGATGAACCAGTCGAGCACAAGGTCGGATTTCTCGACGAATGGCCCTCCCTGCGGATTTCGTACTCTGACTGGTTGGCCGGCTCCGAAGTAGGGCTGGAGATTTGCCACGGCAGCAGGCCGTGGAGTTGGCGGTGGGAACGGGCCTGTCTGGGCCGGAAATGGCGTGGCGGCCGGAGTTGGGTCGACGATAAATTTCGCCCGTGAAATGAATGCAGATGTCAGACCGGCTGGCAGCGGAAGCGGGGTCAGAGATGGTTGCGGGGTCAGGTCGACAGGTGCGGGCGTGGCAGTAGGCAGGACCTGAGTTGGGACTGCAGTTGGCGTTGGTTCTGGCGTGTTTGTTGCCGCTGGTGCCTGGGTCGGCTCGAGGGTAGCTGTGGGACTCGCAGTTGCCGTGGGTACGGGCACGGTCGGCTCAGGGGTGGCCGTAGGAGTCGCGGTCGCCGTTGGCACGGGTGTCGGGGTGGGAATGGGTGTGGCCGTGGGCACGGGTGTGGCCGTGGGCAGGGCTGTTGCGGTCGGAGGTTCTGATGTCGCAGTCGGGACCGGTACTACGGCAGTCGGGACCGCAGTTGCTGCAGGTGCCGCAGTTGCCGGGGCCTTTGTGGCTGTGGCCCCAAAAACCACGGGAGCGTCCTCTGGCTCGGGTTCGCTGGCAGGGGTGCAGGCAAGCGCGACCGATGCCACCGCTGCAATCAACAACAACAACAGGTGGTCAAACAGGGTTTGCTTCACAGAATGGGCGCTCACGATCACTGAGACTACGTGATTCAGGAATCTCAGTCACCGGGGTTTACAGGCAACTATCTTGCACAACACCTGAAAAGCAAACGGCGGTTTGAGGTCATTCTGTGGTGAACGGACACAGCCCACGCCCCGGAACTGTCCGGTTGGTGGTACGCTCCGGGGCCGGATAACCTCTCCTGGAGTTTTGGCCGCCGGGCGCGTTGTTCAGCGCCGGGCGTGTCCCGATTGTCCCGATTATGTCGGGAGAACACCTGGGCGCACAGGAAACTCCGCCGGCCTCGCAGGGCTCGTGAAAAAATCACCCGAAACACGGAATCGGAGACGACTGAATGAAACCGGCTGAACTGAAAACGGCACTTAAATCAGGCAGGCCTGTATTCGGGTTCATGGTCTCCTCGATGGCCAGCATGCGGTGGGGCCGCGTGTTCGCAGGCAGTACGCTCGACTACGTGATCATCGACTCTGAACACGGCTCCCGCGACCGCCAGTTGATTGCCGATACAGTTCAGCAGCTCCAGTCGCTGGACATCACCGCTATAGTCCGCACGCCTTCCACTGATCCAATCTACGTTGCGATGGCTATGGATGCGGGGGCGGACGGCGTGTTGGTGCCCTACTGCGAAACGGTCGATGAGGTCAGCCATTGCTGCGCCAAGCTGCGTACTCACCCGATGAAAGGGGAGTACTACGAGCGATTTGTCGAAACCGGAGAATTCCCGAGCGAAAAAACGAAGGCGTACCTCGAAAAACGCCACAGGGACCACATCTTCATCATGGGCATCGAGAGCAAGCCTGCCGCAGACCGCGTTGGCGAACTGATCGACTGTGCCGATATCGATGGTGTGTTCATCGGCCCGAACGACATGACCACGTCGCTCGGCATACCGGATGAGATCGATAATCCGCTGTATATCGACACGCTGAAGAAGATCATTGCCGAAGTCGACAGGCGCGGGTTGCCGACGATGATCCACCAGCAGACGATTCCGACATCGGCTACCGCAATCGAACTCGGGGCCAGGTTCATCCTGCACTCATCGGACGCCGGTCTTCTGCTCCGCAGTATTCAGACGGAGTTCGCTCAATTGCGAGAAATAGCAGGCAAGAAGTACGGCGATGTCGCGGCTGTTGAAGCAGAAGACACTCTCGAAGTCATATAAACCTGCCCTGGCGTGCGGGGCGAAAACGCAAACACCCTGAACGCCGCCTCACATGCTCGACATTTCGACATCCGCCCGCGTCGTATCTCATCTCGACTTACGAACCACCCGGATGCCCAAAACCCTGAAGTTCGCTCCAGGGGAGCTTCCTGGCATCGACCATGCCCTGGCGTGCCCCGCGGAGCTTCCGCGTGCCTCTGGCGCACAAGTTCCGATCCTGATCGGGACGCCCGGCGACTAACGCAAATCGCCAGAAAGAACAACAAGCCCGCGGGACCTGTCTCCGGCGGGCTTGTTGTTCGTGAAAGTTATTGATTTGCGTTCAGCAACTACCCAAGCGTGAACTTGCGGAATGACTCGGCGTAGTCGGCGCCGATCTGCTTGCCAAGCTCGGCACGGCGCTGCTTCATCCACTTGGCCGACTCTTCTGGATCGCTCACCTGGCTGGCGTGCTTCGCCAGTGCAGCAATCGACGTATCGACATCCTGTTCTTCAAGCGGGTTCCAGAAGTTTGCCGTTGTGCCAAAGCTCATTATCCAGACCTCCCTGACCTTGTGCGGCTCCAGGCCTTCGTCATTGAGCAGCTCAGGGAACGTCAGATGGTCACGGGCGGACGGGAACACTGCAGAAAGAGCGGCCTCCCCGGCTGCGAAGTGGTCGGGGTGACCAATATGTCCCGAGCTCGAAAGGTCGCGTGTCGGGTTGCCTGATATCAGAACGTCCGGCTTCCAGCGGCGAATCTCGCGTGAGATGTCCTTCCGGACCTCCAGGGTCGGCTCAAGGTACCCATCCGGGTATCCGAGGAACACGACATCTTTCAGGCCAAGGATTGTGCCTGCGTCCCGCTGTTCCTGAGCGCGAAGCTCGATAAGCTGTCCGGAACTGATCTCTCGATCATCCGAGCCCTTCGAGCCGTCGGTGCAGAGGACGTACACGACATCCCATCCAAGCCGACACCATTTTGCGACCGATGCCGAGCAGCCATATTCGGCGTCGTCAGGGTGAGCCACCACCACCATCGCGCGCTTGAATTCATCGTTAGCACCGTTTACGGACGTCATGAACTGAGTTGCCCCCGTTTATTGCTGGGATAGGAAAAGTGGCCTGATTTCGCCGCACACGGCTAAAAATGGTAGCACCGCAAACTTCAATTACCGCCCCGGTCTGCCTCACGGAGCTCCCTGCTTTCGTCCAAGTGCGGCCTCGGCACGCCCGACGATAAACGCAGCCTCACGGAGCTCCCTGCTTTCGTCCAAGTGCGGCCTCGGCACGCCCGACGATAAACGCTGCCCCGCGGAGCTTCCGCGTGCCTCTGGCGCCCAAGTGCGCCTCGCACGCCCGGCGACTAACGCTTGAGGTGGTCCCGCAAGAACCCGGCAACGGCCCTGACCGCCAGACCGGACGAGAAAAAAGTGCCGTCGTGATCAGCATCGGGGAGTGCGATAAACGAAAAACCCATCGCCACCGCCGTCTCCTCCGCGTTCACGAAGTAACGGTCCTTTTCTCCGCAGAACAACATCGTTGGCGCCTGGTGGCCTGCAAGCCGCCCGGTCGCGCCACGCCACCTCAACAGCGCCTCGTGCGAGGCCGCCAGCGCCAGCGGGTCATTTCCGGGGCGATCGCCAACAGGCCGCTCGACCGACCTGGCCCTGCCCGACCGCAAGACCCGAATGCGGCGCTCGAACCGGTCTTGCTCCAGCGATGGCGGCAGCAGGTGCATACCGCCGATCGCAAGCGCAATCAGACGATCGGGGCTTGATGCGGCGAGTTCAAAGCCGACGCGGCCACCAAGTGAAAAGCCAACAAACCCGAACTTATCGGCGCCAACTGCGTCGGCCAGGGCATTCACCACCTCCGCTCGCTGCTCAATCTCGTGGTCGATAGGATCGTGAGAACGGGTCGACAGACCGTGACCGACGGCGTCGAATATCAGGACAGTTGCATGAGGTTCAAGTGCTTCCAGCCAACCCCCGATGGACCAGTCCCGGCCCCAGGACCCGAATCCATGATGGAGTATCAGCAGCGGTCCCGACCCGGAAACCCCGTAGTTGATATTGAGCGAATTGCACGTAAGGGTTGGCATCGAACGATTCTAAAGCCACGCCCCGGCGCGATCTTGTGCGGGGCGACTGTAAACTCGTTGAGTCGTAAACAAAGTCTTCAAACGGAGCGTTATCACAATGGCAAAACCGCTCGTCTCAGTGATCATGGGCAGCACTTCCGACCTGCCGGTCATGCAGAACGCCGCCGACTTGCTTGAAGAACTCGGAGTACCGCACGAAATACGGATTATTTCAGCCCACCGCACCCCCGACCTGATGTTCAGGTTTGCTTCGGAAGCGCAAGACCGCGGCATCAAGGTCATCATTGCCGGCGCTGGCGGCGCGGCTCACCTCCCAGGCATGACTGCTGCCAAAACAGTGTTGCCCGTGATTGGGGTGCCGGTAGAGGGACACAACCTGAGCGGTCTCGACTCACTGCTTTCTATCGTCCAGATGCCCCGTGGCATCCCGGTCGGGGCGGTTGCAATCGGCAAGTCCGGGGCTGTGAACGCAGGAATACTTGCGGCCCAGATAATTGGCCTGCTCGACCCCGATGTTCAGGCGAATGTTGCAAAACGACGTGAGCATGCTGCGGCGGAAGTCGAAGCTGGCACGTTCATAAAGACCAGCGCCAGCTCCAGTGCCAATGATTAGCCGCGCGGGAGAAACGACCAGCCTCAGTGCCAGCGCCGGCACCAGTTATTAACGACCGGCAATAATTAACCAGCGAGTAATGCCCAACGATTGATGAAACGAGAATCACTCCTTAACCCGGGTTCGACAATTGGCATCATTGGTGGCGGTCAACTCGGCAGGATGCTTGCGATGGCCGCCCGGCAAATGGACTACAGGACCATCGTGCTTGACCCGGATCCCCGGTGTCCGGCCGGGCAGGTAGCCGATGGGCAAATAGTAGACGCCTACGCGAGCAGGAGCGCGTCGAGGGACCTTGCAAGGGCGGTCGATGTCGTCACATACGAATTCGAGAACGTCGATGCCGACTCGGTCTCAGCTGCTGCCGAACTCAAGCCCGTTTACCCCTCGACCTCGGTGTTGCGCACGACCCAGCACCGGCTGCACGAAAAAAACGCGCTGTTGAAGGCCGGCGTCCCGGTCACGCCGTTCCGGCCTGTCAAATCCCTGAAGGACCTGCGGGATGCAGCGACAGACTTCGGGTATCCAATGGTATTAAAGACAGCGACCATGGGTTATGACGGCAAGGGCCAGTTCATCATCACTCGTGACGAAGACGTCGAAAAATCGTACGACCTGCTTAGCCGTCGCGATGTCGAATTGATCGTGGAACAGTTTGTAGCGTTCACAATGGAGATATCGGCCATCTGCGCACGTACGGCTGAAGGGCAAACCGCAACGTTCCCACCTTCTGAGAACATCCACCGCGATCACATTCTCGACATATCGATAGTCCCCGCACGTATATCTGACGACGTCGCTTTGAGCGCCAGGCTGCTCGCTACCGATATTGCTGAACACCTGAACGTCGTCGGTCTTATCGCCGTCGAGATGTTCGTGACGAAAGAAAATGAACTGCTCGTAAACGAACTTGCTCCACGTCCCCACAACTCGGGCCACTACACCATGGACGGATGCGACACGTCCCAGTTCGAGCAACTGGTCCGGGTGCTCGCTGGCATGCCGATCGCCGAACCCAGACTTCACTCCCCGACTGTCATGGTCAACCTCCTCGGTGAGATCTGGGAAGACACCGGGGGCGACCCTGACTGGGAGCGTGCTCTCGAAATGCCGGGCGTGAGTTTGCACCTTTATGGCAAAGCAGAGCCCAGGGTTGGACGCAAGATGGGACACATCAACGTGGTTGCCGATACGGTCGGGGACGCCCTTTACATCGCGACCGAGGCGCGCAACAGGGCCTGGCGGCGTTCGCCCGACTTGTAAAAAGCGTTAGAAACCATTTCAAAACACGTTGACGAGCTTTTGTGGTTAATTCCTTCCCCCCGGGGAGAAGGCCAGGTTAAGGGGGAATGCCTGCGACGGGGATGGAGTGGAGGTATTCGAACGGTTTTTTCCCGACTGAGCGACATTCCCCCTCACCCGCGCCCACAAGTGGGCACCCGTCTCTCCTGAGGGAGGGGGTTTTCGAGGGCGTTACTCGCCAGCAGATTCTGGCCGTTTGAACGGCGCGTCGGCGTCGACGTGCCGGCCGACTTCGGTCAGGTCCAACTCACCGTTGTGCATCGTGTAGATCCGGTCTGCCAGGTCAAGAAGAGTACGGTCGTGCGTAGTTGCGACGACCGACATGCCATCGTCAGTCACCATTTCGCGGAACAGACCGAAAATAGCGGCGGCGTTAACCGAATCGAGTTCGCCTGTCGGCTCGTCGGCAAGTATCACGTCGGGGCGCATGGCAACCGCTCTCGCGATCGATATTCGCTGCTGTTCACCACCCGACAACTCGTATGGCCTGTGCTTCGAGCGACGTTCAAGGCCTACCATTTCAAGCACTTCGTGCGTCCGTTTCGAACGGTCTGCCGCGCCAAGACCGGCAATTCGCATCGGGAGCTCGACGTTCTCGTAAGCCGATAACAGCGGAAGGAGTGCGAACGACTGGAACACCACGCCGATACGGTGTCGTCTCATGTGGGTGAACTGTTTTTCGCTGTACTCTGCCAGGTCGATACCCTCGAAGAGCACCCTTCCCGTTGTCGGGTGATCAAGCCCGGCCAGCATGTTCAAGAGCGTGGTCTTGCCAGATCCGGACCGCCCCACCAACGTGATGAACTCGCCAGTATGCACGTCGAGGCTCACCGAACGGACGGCATGGACCGTCTCGCCCGCCAGCTGGAAATCGCGCGAGACACCGATCGCCTGGATGATCGGGGCCGTGGCACCTCGCGAATCACGCGGGGTTGTCTGTTCAGTCACCTGACTCAAGTGTCACCTTTCCGTCTTTCATATCGACTCGGACCCGTCGGCCAATTTTCAGTTCATCAAGTATTTCTCTCGGTATCTGAACCGAACCGGCTGAATCGATCAGGAGGAATTCTTCCGTTTCGGTCGCATCTCCTCCCAGCTTCCGCTCGAACGAAATTTCACGCGTTGTCTCTGTGCTGGTTTTGCCGTCCCTGATGGTGATCGCCCTGCCCACGCTTGTAGCGATGGCCGGGTCGTGGGTGACGATGATAATTGTCGCACCGAGGTCGACATTGACCCGGTTGAGAAGTTCGAGGACCTCGTCTCCGGTCTCATCGTCGAGTTCGCCCGTCGGCTCGTCAGCGAGCAGCAGCGGCGGCTGGTTTGAAAGTCCCACCGCGATGGCGACCCGCTGCTGTTCACCACCGGAGAGCTGGGCTGGCTTGTGGCCGGCGCGATCGGCAAGTCCAACCACGTCGAGCAGTTCCTGCGCCCGTTGCCTGCGCTCAGGTCCGGGCGCTCCTGCAATAACCATTGGGAGCTCCACATTTTCGAGAGCAGTGAGGTATGGAAACAGGTTTCGTGACGTTTCCTGCCAGATGAACCCGACCTCGTGCCGCCTGTACTGCACAACCTCCCGGTTGGTCATCTGTAACAGGTCGTAATCGCCCACCCGGACTGTCCCGGCCGACGGCGCGTCGTAGCCAGCGAGGATGTTCAGGAGCGTCGATTTACCGCTGCCCGAAGCACCGACTATCGCAATGATCTCGCCTTTTTTGACGGTCAATTCAAGGCCACGCAAAGCCACCACTTCAAGGTCGGCGGCCTTGTAAATCTTGAACAGCCCGCTGCACTCGATATAACTGGAGCCCGGTGTTGTCACTGCTCGTCACCCCTCGTAAGCCCTCGTAAGCCAGGACGCGGGAACTGGATCAACCTTCTCCCATCCTCATTACCGCGTGTATCGACATTCTGTAAACGGAAATCAGGATCAGGCCGATCACCACGAGGAATACTACCCCCAAAAGTCCGAAGGTAATTCCGAACCCGGCCCAATCTATTTGAACGGCCATCGGTGGTACGACCACCGCGTTTTCGCCCGAGTTGGCCAGGTACGGCATGATCGTGGCTCCCATTCGGGCACCCATGAAAATGCCCAGGGCGACGGCCACGCCAATTACAAGCACCTGCTCCAGCACCACGAGGGACAACAATTGCTTCATCGAAAGTCCGATGGTCCTGAGCAGCGCCAGTTCGGTGCGCCGACCATCGAACGAAACACGCGCATGGACGAGAAACCCCACGGCACTGACGATCAGAACTGTGAAGAAGGCGATTCCGAGGAGTGCCCGCCAGCCAGCAGATACGAGAGGGTCGAACGCCACGTCAGACAGGACGACCGTGCGGTCGACGGTCCTCGAACCGGGCCTGACCCGGAGCAGTTCGAGTTCACGCTGGATCCCTGGACTTGCCGGATCGCCGGGAGTCACCGAGTTCAATATTCCGTCTTCTGAGGCCAGGAGCTCAGACCCCCGCTCGGTGGCGATCCAAAACTCGGTCGGCTGCCGGTCGCCACGTGTTCGTACAACGTTCAATCTCTCATGAAGGGCGTCAAGGTCGGCGATCAGAAATGGTTCTCCGTCGAGCGCCAGTGTCGGGAAATACTTGACGGTATCCCGGACAGATATTTTTATCGGGACCCCTCCGATCGCAACTTCCATCTCTTTTCCGTCTTCACCACCAAATTGCTCAACAAAGCCGTCGCTGGCGATTACCGGGACAACTGCGAGTTCAGAGCCATGTGCAAGGCCGCGATATTCGCCGGGGGCGGCCGTGGTCCAGCGCAGACGTGCAATTCCGTCCAGCGGTGTCCCGTCGGGGTCCGACGCCGGTCGCAAACTATCGCCAAGCGCTTCTCGTGTAGGGGTCATCGTTCGCCAGTTGTCTACCGAATCGAACGTTTCGACGATTATCAGTGCGGTACCAGACGAATCCAGCACCGCGATGTCGTCGATATCCATGGCTGCTGGCGCCAGGTCGTTTTCAAAATCGATCACCCCGATAGAGTGAAGGCGAATTGGCATTTCTGGCCGCAATCCTGCGGCTCCACGGGTCCCCGTCGGTTGCAGCCTTGAACCGACGCGGCACCACTCCGGTGGCTGTCCTTCGATCGCGGGCGGGCAGTCGAAGCGACGCTGATCGGTAGCGAGCGGCGTTAAGTTTCCGAGGGACAAGGTGAAGAAGCGATCGTTGGCGTCGGACAACCTGGCGAGCAAGAACGTCGAAGGCTGCCGGACCAGCGGCAATATCCGGGCGGTCAGCCAGCGGCCCTCTTCCGGCAGCACGATGCCCGCGGGGCCGCCGACATCCAGCACCGCAGTCTTCGCAGCGAACGGGGACAGCCCAAAGTCCTTTCGGATCCAGGCGACGTCCTCGATCGTTTCAAGGTCGATCCCGATGAACTGGAACCGTTCGACGGAAAATCCTGAGGCAATGCTCCCGGACTCGCGGTAAACGGCCGTGGCAGATTCAACGCCCTCCACTTCGTTCAGCCGTTCGACGACCGAGTCGGAAACACCCCCGCTCCTCTGGTTAAGAGAGGTGATTTTCAGATCGGCACCCGTCCGGTAGTAGGCCTGGTCGACGGCGCTCTGCTCGAGCGTCGCGCCAAAACTTGCGGCGAACACCCCGAGCGCCGACGTGAGGATAAGCAGCAGCGACAACCGAGAGTGGTGGGCAGGGTTACGGGCCATCTGCCAGATGCCGAGGATCAGCGCTGGCGGGGTGATCGACGACATTGGGCGCCGCGAGAGTACCCGGCCAGCCAGGTCCATGCCAACGGGGAAGATCCGCAACAGTACCAGCCCGGCGGCCACCAGGAAAATCGCCGGGACGCCGAGGATCAACTGGTTGACCGTCGTTTCGCCGAACAGACTGACGGCCACGAACGAGCCCTGTTTGGTCAGTTGCCAGAACAGGAACATCACCAGGCCAAGGAATCCCAGGTCAAGATAGTAGCGCTGGACCAGTGCGAGCCGTGCTGGCCTGGCACGGATCACGCGGCTGGCCAGCAGGCCGAGGCGTGTAGCCCGCAATGCTGGAATGAACAACGCAACCAACCCCAGCAGCCCGCCAAAGAAGGCCAGGCGGAATGCGGCGAACGTGAGCCTCACAGGCAGGGGATCACCGTTATTCAGTTCGCCGTAGATCGGCAGCACTCCGATGAATGCAACACCCAACATCGCCAGGAACGGACCTATCACGACGGCTATCCCGGCCAGCAGGCACGCCTCTATGACGAACACAACAAGGATCTGTCGCGATGTGGCGCCACGGGTTTTCAGAAGACCGACTTCGCCGCGCTGGGCATCGACCAGCAATGTCGCCAGTGTCACGACGTAATAAAGGACCACGAGTACGATCAGGATCAGCACGATGAACATTGGCAGGCGGTTGAAGAACAGGTCGGTTTCGAATGCCCGCAACACATCTGGCAAGTCCGACCTCATGAGGAAGCCGTCCACTATCGCCTTCAGCTCTCGCTCAGTCGCGTCGATGGTGTTGCGGATCGCCGCCGTCTCCGAGGCCACGATCCGTTCAGGGTCTACGTCCAGCCACCACGCGTAGTCGGTCCCCATGTTCGGAAAGTAGCTGCCCAGGCCGTCGATGATGGTTTTTTCTGGAACGACAAAACGGGCGAATTGAAGTGTGTTGGTACGTGACCCAAAGGCTTCATTCTGGATTCTCCAATGTGCGGCCTCCGGGTCGACGCGCACGTACAGACCGGTGACAAGCACATCAACACGATTGTGCTCGTCTTCCCAGTGCGGCCTTGCCGGGTATACGTCCCCGACGCTGATCTGCAGCGCTTCGGCGGCGGCTACGTCGAGGATCGCCTCGATCTGCAACGTGTCGTCAGGCCCAACAGCGGTCGAGACCCGCGGCATTCTGCCCTCGACAATGTTCACCCGGTTGTCCACGTCGGGCAACGTCATCATCGTCACTCGCCGGCAATCGCATTCGATCAAATCCGGCCGTTCGCCTGAAGCACCGGCAACCGCTGTGCGGCACGGACAGTCGCCCGGTGCCACCATGGGAGGCGGAAGGTCGACAAAGAACGTCCAGGTCTTTATTGCGAACTCTCGCTCGTCAAGAAACGGCTCGAACCGCTGGACGATCGTGCCGTTCATCGCGTCGACTATCGTCGCGTGGGTCTCGGCGTTTGTCGGGACCTGCCCGGCTTCGACAAGCACGTCGATATCAGACGCTTCGTGGGTGGACAGCGCTCTCTGGAGAGCCACGTCGCGCAGCGCATCGAAGAAAATGACCGAGCTCGCCATAATCGTTGAAGCAAGTACCACGCCGACGACAACGGCGGATAGCAGCCGCCAGTGAGCGAGGGTCCGCTTAACGATGAGTTGGAGCGAGTTTCCGATCATATTGAAGTCGCGGAAAACCCTTCACGGGCCATCCGCGCAATCTGGATTCGATGGAATGACCGGACGGAGTTCGTTACGCCGATCAGAAATATCGTAAATATCGCGCCAATTGTAACGAGTGGCAGTGTCCAGTCGGTTTGCAGCAGGAACGGCGGCAAGAGCCGTTCGCCGGTACCCGTGTGAGCCATTGAACCGACCATCAGGGAACTGACTGCGAACCCGGTTCCCAGTCCAACGAGCGTGCCGGTTACGATTGCCGGGGAAAGCTCGGCGATCATGCTCACCCAGTAGTCGCGCCTGCTCGCCCCCAACGCCAGTATCAGCGCCGATTCGCCCTTTGTGCGGAGTGCGTAGGCGGCAAGGAATATCGTGTAGGCCATCAAAACGACCACGGCGGCGACGATAGTTGCCACAACACTCATACCCCGCCAACCGGCTA
>JADFLG010000047.1 GCA_022564545.1 Chloroflexota bacterium
CCGAGCAGGAATATGTCAACGATAGCTACTGTGCCACCATCGACAACTTTCCCCTCAACCGCGCCCACAAGTGTGCACCCGTCTCCCCGAGGAGAAGGGATTGACCGGGCACCCTGTTCTGCCCGAGCACAACCAACTACTTCGAGCGGCCCACGCTGCGGGTCCCGGCCTTACCCAGCGCCGCGTTGAGCCCGCCCGACTTGAAACCGTTCGGATCCAACTCCATTTCGGCGTAGCCGGCATTGAGCACAATCCGCTCAGCAGCAGACCGGACCATCTCAAACTTCTCAAAATCGTCCAGCGGAATCTCGATCCGGGCCGTATCGCCGTAATGACGCACGCGAACAACCGGGAACCCGATCTCGCGGAGACCCTTTTCCGACCGGCCGATCTTCGTCAGGGCTTCTATCGAAACAGTTGTGCCATACGGAATCCGAGACGACAGACACGGCTGCGCCGGCTTGTCCCACGTCGGCAAACCCATCCTCTTAGAAAGGTCCCGGATATCCTGCTTGGTCATGCCCGTTTCCACGAGCGGCGAAACGACCTCGAAGTTCGTTGCGGCCTCCATCCCCGGGCGGTAGTCGCCAAGGTCGTCCATGTTGGCGCCGTTGGCGACCTTCGTGATGCCCTCGTCGGCAGCCACACGGTCCAGGTGCGTGTAAAGCTCGCTCTTGCAGAAAAAACAGCGCCGCCCGTCGTTGGCTAAATAGCGCGGGTCGCTCATCTCGTCCGTATCGACAACCAGGTGCCGCCAGCCGTTTGCCGCCGCCAGCTCAATCGCAGCCTCAAGCTCCTCGGGTGCGATGCTGGGCGACCGCGCAGTGACCGCCAGGCTGTTCAACCCCAGCACCTCATGTGCAATCGCCGCCAGTAAAGTCGAATCGACTCCTCCCGAATAGGCAACGATCAGCGATCCGTAGCCGCCAATCAGCGACCGCAGTGTGGCATGTTTCTCCTCCAGCGATAAAGCTGTGTCAGGTCTCTTGAACCCAACCATGTTGGCGCTGCTCAACTGGAACGAATCTCCACTTTCGACACTGTTTCTGGCACAGCCCCGCTTTCAGCCCTGCCAGGCCTGCCACTTCCGGGCCGTAACGCGAATTTTACCGCTTCAGCGATGCCGGTCGCACGTATTACCGTAACAGAGCGGCCAGCACCAGATGCAGCCCCGGAAGCCTGGCCACTCGCGTCCCCCGCAACATCAGGGACAAGACACGTCAGAAACCCCAGTCGCGCCGCCTCGGCAACCCGGCGGTCGGCCCTGGGAATCGGCCTCAACTCGCCGGCCAGCCCGATCTCGCCCGCCACGGCAACGGTCTCGTCTACAGGCCGGTCCGTCATCGACGACGCAATTGCAAGCGCTATTGCCAGGTCGGCCGCCGGCTCTTTTATATCCAGGCCGCCGGTCACACTGATCACCAGGTCGTGGCTCGAGACCGGCAGTCGCAAGTGCTTCGCAAGGACCGCCGTGATCAGGTGGACCCTCGACATCTCGACGCCGTTCGCCACCCTGCGGGGCGAAGCCAGCGTAGACGGAGTAGCCAGCGCCTGCACCTCGACCGCAAGCGACCTCGTTCCTTCAACTATTAGTGCCACGGCCGACCCCGCGACGGCCCCGGCTCGATTGCTCCGCTGTCGCATGAACATGCGTGAAGGGTCGGATACGCCAACCAGACCCTCGCCGCACATCTCGAAAACACCAACCTCATCGGTCGGTCCGAACCTGTTTTTAACGGCATGCAGCACGCGGAGCGTCCCACCGGGATCACCACCCATTTGCACCACGGCATCGACCTGGTGTTCGAGTACCCGCGGCCCGGCTATCGAACCGTCCTTGGTAACGTGACCGCTCAGCACTAACGCCACATGACTTAACCTGGCACGCTCCGACAAAAACGCGGCGCATTCTCGAATCTGCGAAACGGTCCCGGCTGGCGAATCGAGATCAGGATGCGTAGCGGTCTGTATCGAGTCGACGATCACCACCGCCGGCTTCAGCGCCGCCATATGAGCGGCTATTTCAACGGCATCGCCGGTGCTGGCCATAAACACACCGCCACCCTTAACCCCGAGGCGCGACGCACGAATGCGAATCTGCTCCAGCGCTTCCTCGCCCGTGGTGTACAACACTTTTCGGCCCGTCTCCGCAATCGCCGCCGCAGCCTGTAGAAGAAGCGTCGACTTCCCGATGCCGGGGTCGCCGGCAAGAAGCATCGTCGACCCCGCAATGAACCCGCCCCCGAGCACCCGGTCAAGTTCTTCTATCCCGGTCGCCATGTGGGTCGTGCCATCGGTCGGAATCTCAGCCAGCTCGACCAATGGCAACGGTTCGCTCGCAGACACGGCCCGACCCAGTCCCGGCTTCGACCGCGCATTAAATGCAACTCGTTGCTCGACGGTGTTCCACTCGCCGCACTGGCTGCACCTGCCAACCCACTTCGGGGTCGTCCGGCCGCACGAACTGCACTCGAAAACTGTCTTTGCTGAACTTTTCGCCATCGTGCCCCACTGAGTTGCGCTGATTTTGTCGCCAGAGTGCCTGCCCTGACGTGCCCCGCCGAGCCGCATATCTGTACCCAGATACGTCTCGTACTCTCGGCGCCAAACGTATATGCGTGCAGCCGAGTATGCCGTTTCACACCCCCACCGGCAACAACAATTGGCATTCACCCGCCGTTGTCACCAGCCTGCCAGCGCCAACAAAATCCTTCCTCCATTCAAGGAGAGGAGTTAGAGGGTGGGTCAAACCCGGGTCAGGGGACACCAGCATTACCTCATTCCCATCGGCGTGTGCAGACCCACCGTGCTAGCCTTCCGCCAACGCCTGCCCAACTGACCAGACAGAAAGCGAACACCAGATGAGCGAGGTCCATCACGTCGTCGCCACCACGTATTACCGCACGTTTTCAAAGTCTTACCCCGTTCTGGCGCACATCGCGCCCGGCGACACGGTCGTCACGAAAACGCTCGACTCCGGCGGGCAGGACCTCAATGGCGACCACCTGTCCGAGCCCGGCAATCCACTCACAGGACCTTTCTACATCGAGGGGGCAGAACCCGGAGATTCCATTTCAGTTCACCTGGCCAAGGTCAGGCTCAACAGGGACTGGGGCTACACGTCATACCGGCTCGGGCTGGTCGCACTGACCCCGGAGTCCATAGAGACGGTCTATTCCAGCCGCCTGGAGATGGACCTCGTGCGTCCCAACCGCGACGATATGCTGCCCTGGGACATCGACCCTGAAAAGAAAACCGTGCGCGCCCGAAACCCACAGACCGAGGCGCACAACCTGGAATTCGACGCGGCGCCAATGCTGGGCTGCATCGGCGTGGTCCCCGCGGGCGACTTCACTCCCACCTCGGGCCCGTCCGGCCCCTGGGGTGGCAACATCGACTACAACCAGATCCGTGAAGGGTCGACAGTGCACCTGCCGGTATTTCAGGCCGGCGCCCTCCTGTACGTAGGCGACGGCCATGCCCTGCAGGGCGACGGTGAACCGCTGGGCAGTGGCATCGAGACCTCGATGGACGTGGAGTTTTCGGTCAGCCTCCACAGGGGACGGGAACTTTCCGGGCCGCGAGTGGAAACCGACAGCCACATCATCAGCGTCGGCAGCCAGCCCGAGTTCTCAAGCTCACTCAACCGCGGCCTGCAAATGGCAACAACCGACATGGTGAACTGGCTCGTCGCTAACTATGACCTGGAAGAGTGGGCCGCTCACCAGCTGATCGGCATGGTCGGAATCTACGACGTGGTGACCGTGGCCGGATCAATGGCCCTCAGAATCCCAAAAGCCAACCTGCCATAGTCCGGGCACCAGCCCACGAGCAACACTGTCGGCACTGTCATCAGGGCCCTGCGCCACCCCGAGAAGAACCAACAACGCCCTGTCACTGCGAGGAGCGGTGCCCTGACCAGATGAAAAGGGAGAGCCGGAGCTCTCCCTTTTCGAATCTCTTTCCCAACTCTGGCTCGGCGCTGCGGTTCAGCGGTCAATCTCCCTGCCGCAGACAAAGCGCTCCCGTCGTCTGAAGCATCACCACCTCAACCCAGCCTACGCCTACCGATCTTTCAGAAAACCTAACACTGGCACTCACATGTGACCACGCAAAAGAAAAGGGAGAGCCGAAGCTCTCCCTAATCGATTTAATTATCCGTGCCGCTGGCACTCAAGTCGAAGCCACCGGCTCCTTGTCGTCAGCGTCCTTCGCCTTTTCCTTGCGAGCACGGCGCTTCTTCTTCGGGACCTGCACGATAATAGAACCATCCTCGATATCCAACTCGACGATATCGCCGGCGTCGAACTCGTTCCTCAGAAGCTTCTCTGAAAGCAGGTCCTCGATCTCGTCCTGGATCAACCGGCGCAAAGGCCGTGCACCCATCTTCGGGTCGAACCCCTTCTCAGCAAGGTAATTCCGTGCCGCATCTGTCGACTGCAGCACCAGACCGTGCTCAAGCAGACGACCCTGCAGCTCCTTCAGCATGATGTCGACAATCTCGAGAATGTGCACACGCTCCAGCGGGTGGAACACAACCGTAGCATCGATACGGTTCAGGAACTCAGGCTTGAATCCGTTGCGCGGATCCTTAACCGCGTCAAGTACGCGCTCTTTCACACTCTCGTAATCCAGGCCCTCAGAATCTCGCTTCCGTAAGCTAAATCCCAGGCCACCACTGCTCTGGATCAGCTCCGACCCCAGGTTCGAAGTCATCACGATCACCGTGTTCTTGAAATCGACCCTCCGGCCCTTCGAATCCGTCAGGTGACCATCTTCAAACACCTGCAGCAGGATATTGAGCACATCGGGGTGGGCCTTCTCGATCTCGTCGAGCAGAATCACCGAGTACCCACGGCGGCGCACAGCCTCGGTCAACTGACCGCCCTCGTCGTAACCGATATAACCGGGAGGCGCCCCGACCAGCCGCGCCACAGAGTGCTTCTCCATGAACTCCGACATATCGAGGCGGATCATCGCGTCTTCCTCGCCGAACATGTACTCGGCAAGCTTCTTCACGCTGTGCGTCTTGCCAACACCAGTCGGACCCAAAAAGAGGAACGCGCCGATCGGGCGCTTCGGGTCCTTCAACCCGGCCCGTGAACGCCGGACTGCCTTGGATATCACGTTCAACGCCTCGTCCTGGCCAACGACGTGCAGACGCAGTGCGTCCTCCATCTTGATCAGGCGTTCCTTCTCTTCAACATCGAGCCTGGTAACCGGAATGCGAGTCCACATTGCCACGACCTCGGCAATATCGTCCGACGTAACCTTGGCCTCGCCGATACCCGGGTTTTCCTTCCTCCAGTCAGCATCGAGCTGCTCGATCTTCGTGACCAGCTTCAACTCGCGGTCGCGCAACTCAGCGGCAGTCTCGTACTTCTGGGCCGAAATCGCCTCGTCCTTCTCGCGACGCACCGCTTCGAGTTCCTTCTGAGCCAACCGCAGCTCCTTCGGGACCGTCGAATGCTTGATCCGCACACGTGACATTGCCTCGTCGATCAGGTCGATGGCCTTGTCGGGCAACTGCCTGTCGGGGATGTACCGGTCAGCGAGCTGGGCAGCAGTCTCCAACGCCTCGTCAGTAATTTCGAGATCGTGGTGCTTTTCGTACATGCTCTTGACGCCGCGCAGTATATCCACAGTCATAATCGCGTCAGGAGCATCGACCATAACCGGCTGGAAGCGGCGTTCAAGCGCCGGGTCACGCTCGACGTACTTGCGGTAGTCGTCCTGCGTTGTCGCGCCGATGACCTGCAGCTCGCCACGGGCAAGCGACGGCTTCAGTATGTTGGCCGCGTCGACCGCGCCTTCCGCAGCGCCCGCACCGACCATCGTGTGCATCTCGTCGATGAACAACACGCAGTTGCCGGCCTGCTTCAACTCGGCGATCACCTTCTTAAGTCGCTCTTCAAATTCACCGCGGTACTTGGTGCCGGCCACCAGCGCACCCATGTCGAGCGTCACAACGCGTTTGCCCTTGAGCGTGTCCGGAACATCGCCCTCGACAACCAGCGCGGCGAGCTTCTCGACGATCGCAGTCTTGCCAACACCCGGTTCGCCAATAAGAACGGGGTTGTTCTTCGTGCGGCGACTCAGGATCTGGATGACGCGCTGCAACTCGTTTTTGCGGCCTATCACCGGGTCGAGCTCGCCGTCACTGGCGCGTTTCGTCAGGTCGACGCCCAGTTCATCGAGAGTCGGTGTCCGGCTCGCGCGGGGAGATGCCGGAGCACCGCCCGACTGGCCCGAACTCTGGCTCTGGATAATGCGGTTCGTCTCGTCGCGCACCTTCTCCAGGCTCACTCCAAGACTCTCCAGCACACCGGCGGCAACACCTTCGCCCTCACGCATCAGCCCGATAAGCAGGTGTTCAGTTCCAATGTAGTGGTGGTTCAGCCGCCGGGCCTCATCTACAGCAAGCTCGATCACTTTCTTTGCGCGCGGGGTGAGGCCGATCTCACCGGGAGTCGGGCGCTCGCCCCGGCCGATTATGAACTCGACCGCGGAGCGGACCTTAACCAGTTCGACATTCAGATTTGAAAGTACGCGTGCTGCGACGCCTTCGGTTTCTCGTACGAGGCCGAGCAGGATGTGCTCGGTACCGATGTAGTTGTGGTTGAAGCGTTGCGCTTCTTCCTGCGCGAGTGAAAGGACCCTCCGGGCCCTCTCGGAAAACTTTTCAAATCTACTGGGCATTTAGCTTCCTCCTCAGAGAACCGCTGCCGCTGGTGCGCATATTACTCGTTGTCCTCGAAAATATCACCAAAGTCCGAATCGTCGGCCCCTGAGTCCTTCGACTTACCTGCCGCATCGCCTTCCGAACTGTCCACGATCTGCTTCAAACTCAGACCAAGACGACGACGTTCCGGTTCAATTCTGATGATCTTCAACTGCAGTTCGTCGCCTTCATTCACGACATCCCGCGGGTGCTTGATCACCTGGTGTGCAAGTTCACTTATATGTATGAGTCCTTCAATGCCCCGATCGATGCGGGCAAACGCACCGAAGTTAGCCAGCTTCGTCACAGTTCCGGTAACCGTCTGACCGACCGAGAACTTGGTCTCGATCTCGTCCCACGGCTCAGGCTGCAGGCGACGCAGGCTCAGCGCAATCTTCAGGTTTTCCCTGTCTACACGCAGTATGAACACATCGATCTCGGTCCCGACAGTCACAATCTCGTCCGGGCTCTTTACCGGCTCCCAGGAAAGTTCGGATATGTGGATCAGACCATCGGCCCCACCAAGGTCTACGAAAGCGCCGAAGTTCGAGATGCCAGCCACACGGCCCCTGCGTATCTCACCCTCCTTCAATTCCTGGACCAACCGCATCTTCTGAATCTGCTTCCAGGCCTGGAGTGCGGAACGCTCCGAGAATATAGCCCGGTTGCGCCGCCGGTTGAGTTCGATAATCTTGAACTCGACCTCCATGCCGATGAAGCCTTCCTTTGGCGGCTCGCCGCCCGGTACATAAAGCTCCCGCGCCGGACCCACCAGCTGCGACAGCGGAATGAAGCCCTGGACACCCTCCGACTCGACAACGGCACCACCACGGTTTGACCCGGTGATGACGCCCTTGCAGGTCTCGTCGTTGTCCATCGCCTTCTCCAGGATTCGCCATCCCTGCTCACCGCGTGCCCGGTCGATAGACAGAATCGACGAGCCTTCAGACCCCTCGGGATTAATCACATACGCAATGATCTCGTCGCCAACGCTGAGCTCCTCAACTGCCTCGGGCGTGAGCGAGCGCATCTCCTTGGTGGGGACAAAACCCTCCGATTTGTAGCCGATGTCTACGAGCAGGCCTTCCGGCTTGCGGCTCATCACCTTGCCATCGATGATCTCGCCCCGACGGAGGATCTTCGAAGGGAGGTACTCATCGATAAGGTCGGCCATCGTCAACTCGGCCTCGGGCTTCTCGGCCACTGCGACCGCAGACTCTGCATCAGCCTCTGCATCAGCCTCAGCAGCGGCCTCAGTGGCGTCAGTTGCTTCTTCTGATGTGGTGGTTGCGACCCCCGTCTCCGGTTCCGGTTCGCCAGCTGCTTCTTCTGCAACGGTCTCATCCACCGAACTCGACTCAGCCGCAGGGGCCTCTGTCGCCGCAACCTCTGCTACCGGCGTCTCTTGACTTTCCGCGACCACCGCAGGAGTCGCGGTCGCCACGGCCGTCGCCGTCGCCGCAGCTTCTTCTACGACCTCTTTATTTGCGGTCTCGGACGCCGCCGCGTCTTCGCTTACAGCCGCCTCGGGCGCGTCGCTGCTCTGTTCCACAGGCTGCTCAGTCTTCTGAGCTTCCACCTGGCTATCTCGGGTGTCTGCTGTCGCCAATACGAATTCCTGGTTTAAATGGTCCCCCAACTTCGTCTGAAGCTGGACATCTCATTATATGAAGCCCGCAACGTGGCCGCAAAGTCAAAACAAGTGCAAAAAACCGGTTATCCAGAGCCCGCACCTCTGCGCCTTCCGGTAAACCCACCTCACCAACCTACTGGCTCGGACCGTAAACCCCCATAGTGGTGTCACATAAAAACCGTGCGTGCCCACCAGAGCACGGGATTTGCGAGAGCGCTAATTGGCCCGGCGTGCAATGGCGTAGCGCACAAAAATAGTCGTCCTGAACTCGATTCAGGATCTGTGCCAGCGTGCCAACACCGCCCCTGCGGAGGCACCCGCAGAAAACGCCAATCGTAACCGGTGCCATAATTAACACTCTGCACTCATCCCAAAAATCCGACACCTGACAAATGGCAACCCCGAAGGTCTATATCGACGGCTCGGCCGGCACCACTGGTCTGCGGATCAAAGACCAGCTGTCGGCACGCGACGACATCGAACTCTCGGTCCTCCCCGATGACGAAAGACGCGATCCCCGGAAGCGCCGCGCCGCCATTGCCGAAGCCGACCTCGCCATCCTCTGCCTCCCCGACGACGCAGCCACCGAAGCTGCATCATGGGCCAGCGCAGAGGGCACGAAAATAATCGACGCCTCGACCGCCCACCGTGTGGCCGATGGCTGGGTCTTTGGCCTGCCCGAAATGGCACCCGGCCAGAGGCAGAAAATCGCCAACTCCGACGCCGTATCCAACCCCGGCTGCTACCCGACCGGCGTGATCCTCAGCATCCGCCCGCTGGTGGAGAACGGACTCCTCGACAGAGACTCGCCAATCACCGTCCACGCCCTCTCCGGCTACTCCGGCGGCGGCAAAAAACTCATCGCAAAATGGGAAGGCGGACAGCCCGAACTCGAAAACCTGCCCTTCGAATCGCCGTACGCGCTCCACACCATGCACAAGCACGTCCCGGAAATGACCGAATATTCCGGCCTGACAAACCAACCGCAGTTCATCCCGTCGGTCGGACCCTTCATTACGGGAATGCGCCTGGAAATTCCTCTGCACAAAGCGGTGCTGCCCGAAAAAGTAACGGCCAGCGACATCTGGGAAGTTCTCGACCGCCGCTACGCCGACGAAAAGTTCGTGCGCATCCACCCGGTAGAAGACACCCTCGCCTACGCCGACCCCGCCTTCGACCCGCGTATCGCCAACGACACCAACCGGCTCGACATCTCGGTAATGCCCAACACGCTCGGTCACGTCCTGCTGGTCGTCCAACTCGACAACCTCGGCAAAGGCGCATCGGGCGCGGCGGTCCAGAACATGAACCTCATGCTCGGCCTGCCGGAAGACGCCGGCCTCAAGGCGTAACCAAGTCCCTTCTCCCCGCTCTGGTGTGCACCGCAGAGCTTCATGCGCGATTTGCTCACGCCAGTCATCTGGCTAGTGCGCCTTGCACGCCCGTCGCTGAACACGGACGGGTGCCCTGATGCGATCGGGGCGCGAGGTTGAGGGGGAACGTGGCCCTGTCATCGCAAGCGGTCCGGCGACCCCTTCGACAAGCTCAGGGTGGGCCTTCGACAAGCTCAGGGTGGGCTTGGCAATCACCGTTCAGAAGCGTTACCTCCCCGGCTCAGCCACCACCCATCGACCTCTCAGAAAACGTGCCAATGGCACCTCAAACCAACGCAGCCTCAACCGAAAGAATCGGCGGCAGCGAACTCGCCACCTCGTACCAGCTCTCCCCCTCGTCGCGCGACCCGTACAGCACACCCGACTTCGCACCCACATACACACCGACCGGGTCGGCGCCATCCACCGTCATGCTCTCGCGCAACGTGCTCAGGTAAGCGTTTTCCTGCGGCAGCCCGTCCGTCAGTGCCCGCCACGAATCCCCACCATGCTCCGACTTGAACACCCTGAAAGCGCCGCTGGAAGCCGACCTGAACTCACCACTCTGGTTCGGTATCAGCCACACGTGACCCGACTTCCGGGGATGAGTCACAATAGGAAAGCCGAACGATTCGGGGAGGCCATCTTCGATCTTTTCCCATGAATCGCCAAAATCGCCGGTCCGGAACACACCCATGTGGTGCTGCATGTACTGCACCGCGGCATCACCCGCATCGACCGCCATTTTATGCACGCAGTGGTCGGCCTCGCCGGCGTATTCAACAGCCAGATCTTCAAAACCAGCCGGCGCTTCACCCAGCGGCAGCCCGTCAGTCTTGCGAACCCACGTCTTGCCGCCATCATCGGACCTGAAATAGCCGGCAGCCGAAATGCAAACCGCCATCCGGTCTGGATTTGAAGGATCGAGAAGTATCGTGTGCAGACACAGCCCACCGGCACCCGGCATCCACTTGTCGCGGCCCGGCACACCCTGCAACCCGGCGTTCTCGTGCCAGGTAACGCCGCTATCCTCCGACCGCCACAGCGAAGCCGGCGCCGCTCCCAGGTACACGACTCCCGGCTCCGAATCGCGGCCCGGCTGAACGTTCCACAGCTTCTCCATCACACGACCCGAACCCTCCTCGAACCGAGGCTGCTTTTCTGCCTTCTCCCACGTCTCGCCAAAATCCGTCGAACGCGCCACCTCAGGACCGTAAATAAAGTGGTTGATCGCCATGAACATCGTGCCGTCGCGGCCATCGAAAATCATGTGGTCAATCGACGACCCGCGCATGTGCGGACCGCTCACGTCCCATTTCTCGCGCGCCATATCGCTCGTCAGAACGAACGCGCCCTTGTCCGTCCCCACAAATAGCGCCACCCGATCCGCCATGATCAGCCCCCAGGAAAAAAACAGAACAGCACCGTAGCCACGAAGATACTACCCGATTTCTAACCCGGCTTTTCGCGATGAAAATCGGGATAGGGACCACCCCCAACCACCCCCAGCGCCCGCCGCCCACAACCCCCGCTGAAGCACCCCCGTCTCGACCGCAGCGCAAGCGCGTGCGACCTCCCGGTAAAGGCACGGTCGATACCAAACCTTTGCCATCAGTCACCTCAAATATCGAAATGTGATGAGTAACGGTGCTACCCTGATCCGCTCGCCCCGTGCCAAACATTCCCGCCACCGAGGAACTGATGTGATCAATCGTCGAAAACTGGGCACCCTGATCGCCGTGCTTCTCGCAGTTGGCCTGCTATCGGCCTCGGCTGCGCCTGGCTCAGCGAGCAGCACGCTGATTCTCGACAAGTTCGACGAGAAAAAAACCACCGAAATCACGGCACACACACCCAATGAAGCCCCGTCTGGCTCGGTTTGGTTCGTCGAACTGGGCATATGGGAAGTCAGAATGGGTAAAGCACGCGAACAGTCCACAGCTCCGGCAACACCGTCATCCGACTACCGGGCGTTGATCGACGCCGGTACCGCCGACGTTTCAGCAGAAGTGAAACTGAAAACCGACCCTAATAGCGACCAGTTCTGGGGCGTTGTCGTGCGGCATTCGGGACCTGAAGACTGGATCATGGCCTTCCATGACGGCGTCGGCGATCTCATCCTCGGCAAGAAGCGACCCGACGAAAACAGGTTTGGCGTCACCGTCTCAACGTCCGACCTTACTGCTGGAGGATTCCAGGAACTCGACCGTGTACCGATGAACTGGAACACAGGCAAGAAGGGCAGGACCCATACGATTACCCTTCAGATCAGTGGGGATACGATCACGGTCCTCGCCGATGGCGACCCCGTGATCTCGGCTGCTGACGACGACTCGATGACCTCCGGCATCGTCGGAATCTTCTCCCGCGGAACCGGGAAGAACCAGTTCGACAAATTCACCGTCAAGATGAACGAATCAGGAGGCGGACCTCTGTCATCACCCCTGACCGTACCTGACCCAGAAGAAGAAGAAGACGGAAAAAGCAAGCGGGGCAAGAAAGACAAAGACGATTAGCCCTCTCGCCGTCCAATAACTGCCCTGCGGAACCCGCGTTCAGCGCCCGGCGCCCGCCCGATGCAACCGTGACACACCTCGGAACTGCCTGCCATCGCCCAGGTGCGCCTCGCACGCCCGGTGCCAGACGGCGGGTGCCCATTGGGCGCGAGGGTGGGTGCGCGTTCTGCTCCACTCTCCTCGGGGAGACGGACGCCCCGATGCAATCGTGGCGAGAGGAGGGGACCCTCCCCCAGTTCAGCCGGCACGCGGCCCTGCCGGATATACGAGCCATAACCACAGAAGAAAACATGCCACCGGTACCCGGGCAGTTTGTCGCCGGGTTATAACGGTCGAAGCGGCCATTCAGGCTCACAGGCAATCGCGTGCATTAAACCTAGTAACAAAAATCGCCGGTTATCTCCGGAATCGCTTCAATCGTTCCTTCGGCGTAGTAGTAGCGGTACTCGATCCGGGGCGGAAGGTACGACCCAGGTCTCGATGGGTTATCCCTCAAGTAGACGACGCGAGCATATTCCACATTTGAAATGTCCAGCTGGACCACGGCGTCTTCCCGAACGCACCCCTGGCCGTCTATGAATTCATCGATCCTGCTCTCGATAACGGCGGCCGGTACAATGCTGCGTTCCCCCGGTGCGCCCAGACCGAATTCAAAGAGGAACATTGATAACAAAACACCCAGGAAAACGGCGCCGACGATCATCGCAAGCCTGCGTCCGGTAATCATCGGCCTGGCTTGCCGCGCAGAAGAATCGGCCGATAACTGCCCAAACGCAGCTTTTTTCAGCGGACCGCCCCCGGCGGCAACCCGTTCTTCGCTGGATTCTAAAGACCGTGCCATTAATTGAGCGGTCGACTCGGCCGAAGCAACTGAGTCGAATTGCGGCGATACCACGTGGCAGGCAATTCTTCGCCCATCGGGGAACGTGCGTGGCAGAGGAGTTTCCACGAAGCACCGCTCCTCGGCAAGCGGGCACCGTGTATTGAAAACGCACCCCGTCGGCGGGTTCAGAGGGCTCGGCATATCGCCCCTCAGAACGATCCTCGCACGCTTGCGCTCAACCACCGGGTCAGGAATTGGCACAGCCGAAAGCAACGCCTGGGTATACGGGTGCTGCGGGTCCCGATAAATAGCGTCCGCATCACCCTGCTCGACAACCTTGCCCAGGTACATCACGGCAACGGTATCGCTCACATGCCTCACAACCGACAGATCGTGAGCGATGAACAGGTAGGTCAGGTTCTGCTCCACCTTGAGACGATCGAACAGGCTGATGATCTGTGCCTGAATCGAAACGTCCAATGCAGATACAGGCTCGTCGCAAATTAACAATTTAGGGCCCGACGCCAGGGCACGAGCTATGCCAATCCGCTGCCTCTGCCCTCCCGAAAACTCGTGCGGGTAACGGGTAGCCATCGAACGGCTTAATCCCACCGTATCGAACAACTCCATCACACGGTCCTTGATCTTCGAGCGGTCATCGAAAATCTTGTGGACCAGCATCGGTTCCGCAACAATGTTGCCCACCGTCATCCTGGGGTTCAGCGAACCGTAAGGGTCCTGGAAGACCATCCCTATCTTCGATCGCAGCAGCCGCAAGTCGCGGCCACGCAACGCGAGAACATCCTCGCCCTCGTACCGGACGCTCCCCCCCGAAGCGTCGCTCAACCGCAAGATCGCCCGCCCGAGAGTCGTCTTTCCAGAACCCGATTCGCCAACGAGCCCAAGCGTCTCACCGGCCTGGATCTGAATGTCGACGCCATCAACGGCCTTCACAACGCCGACAGTACGCTGGATAATCAGGCCGCGCTTCACCGGGAAGTAAACCTTCAGATCGCGCGTTTCGAGTATCGGAGTCGCACCGCCCCCATCCGGTGGCGCAGCACGACGCACAGGCGCGGCAGGATTCGCCGGCGCAGCAGGAGGAGACGAGGTCACGGGCTGAACCTCGGGGACATGTGGGACCTATCAAACATTGAGGGCGACCGATGCATGCTCGAAACAGGCCACTTGCTTTCCTGGCGAAATTTCCTCAAGCTCCGGGTCCTCCACGAAGCAGCGGTCGACCGCCCACTGGCACCGCGGGTTGAACGCACAACCATCCGGCAAGTCCGTTAAGTCGGGAATCTCACCGGCAATCGGCGTCAACGGCGCACCTCTGTCGGAATCCAGCCGCGGCACCGAGCGGAGCAGCCCCACGGTGTAGGGGTGTTGGGGCACAGCGTACATATCGGTCGCGTCACTCACCTCGCGCAGTTTCCCCGCGTACATCACGGCTACCCTGTCGGCGTACCTGGCGACTATCCCGAGGTTGTGCGTAATTATCAACAGCGAGGCCCCCGACTGCTCAGTGACGTCCTGCATCAGGTCCAGTATTTGCGCCTGGATAGTTACGTCCAGCGCCGTCGTCGCCTCATCCGCGATCAACAGCCGCGGTGCGCACGACATGGCCATCGCAATCATGATCCGCTGGCGCTGGCCGCCACTCAGCTGGTGTGGATACTGTTGAAGGCGGGTCTTCGCATCTGGAATGCCCACCATGTTGACCAACTCCTCGGCGCGGTCGTTTGCCGCGCTACTGGAGAGATTCATGTGAATTTTGAGGGGCTCGGCAAGCTGCGACTGGATGGTCAGCACCGGGTTGAGCGAACTCATCGGCTCCTGGAAAATCATCCCGATCTTCGAGCCCCGGATAGCCCGCATTTCTCTCCCCGGGAGTTGAAGCAGGTCCACACCCTCGAACTCTACCGTCCCGGAAGTGATTTCTCCCGGCGGGGTCGGGATCAGCCTCATAATCGAAAGGGCGGTAACGCTCTTGCCGCACCCGCTCTCACCAACGAGCGCGAACGTCTCGCCCGCCCGGACCTCGAACGAAACGTTGTCGACCGCCTGTACCACACCACCCTCGGTGCGGAACAGCGTGCTCAGGTTTTTTACTTTTAAAAGAACTTCTGCCATCGGATATCACTCATACCGACCGGCTTCTCACGAATGTGCCGTCGTCTTGAGCCGCCCCCTCAACTTCGGATCGAGGTGGTCGCGAATTGAATCGCCAATCAACACGACCGCCAGCACCGTAGTTGTCAGGAACAGGCCGGGGAAGAACGATATATGGAACCCGACCTGCATGTACCCCTGACCGGTGGCGATAATGTTGCCCCAGCTGGGCACATACTCGGGCACGCCCGCACCCAGGAAACTCAAACTCGCCTCGGCGAGAATTGCCCCCGCCAGCGTGAACGTGGCCTGGACGATAATGATGCTCACAACGTTGGGCAAAATATGCAGCATCAATATACGGGGCACGGGCACCCCGACCGCCCTGGCCGCCTCGACATACGTCGACTCCCGCAGACTCAGCACCGCACCGCGCACAAGGCGTATCTTGCCAGCCGTCGCCGTTATCGACAGCGCAATGATTACGTTACCGATACTGGGCCCAATTAACGAAATGAGCGCAAGCGCAAGAAGGATCGTCGGGAACGCCAGGAACCCGTCGACAACACGCATTATGATCGAGTCTAACAACCGGAAATAACTGATGACCAGCGCAACGCTCACGCCGATAACCGTCGATACCAACGTCACAGAAATCCCGACCAGGAACGATAATCGGGTGCCCACAATCGTCCGGTCAAACACGTCGCGCCCCCAGTTGTCCGTGCCGAACCAGTGATCGGTGGAAGGCGCAAGAAGCCTGTTCACCGGGTCGGTCCGCTCGTAATCTGTCCTTGCCAGCATTGGTGCAAAAAATGCCAGGAAAATGCCCAGCAGCAGGACAGTAATCGAGGCGGCAAGTACCTTGTCTCGCTTCGCCGCCCTGTAAGTCGCCCTAACCGACCCGCGCAACCGGGTCGACATGGGCGGAGCAAGCTCCCACTCTGTTGTGGGGTCAGTAATTGCGGCCATCCTAATACCTGATCCTCGGGTCGATATAAGCGTAAAGAATGTCAACAATCAGGTTGACCCCGATCAGCACCGTCGCGACCACCATAAGCAGTGCCTGGATTATCGGATAGTCGCGCCTGACTATCGCGTCGACCAGCATCCGGCCCAGACCGGGGATGGCGAATATCGTCTCGGTGAGCACGAACCCCGTAGCGAGCCCCGCTATCGTGGCGCCGATTACTGTCACAACTGGAATCGCAGATGGCCGGAAGGCATGCCGCAGGAACACGGAAAACTCCGACGCTCCCTTTGCCCTCGCCGTCCTGATGTAATCCTCACGGAGCACTTCGAGCATTGCCGAACGGGTAATTCGAGAGATAAATGCAGACGCGAGAATGCTGTTGACCATCACCGGCAAAAACATGCTGTGGAGGTGCGGTATCAACCCGTCCTGAATCGGTTTATAACCAATTACAGGGAACCACCCGAGATTCACCGCAAATACCCAGATAGTCAGAAATGCGAGCCAGAACCCCGGGGTGGCAAATCCCAGAACGGCGAATATCATCAGGTACTTGTCCAGCCGCGTCCCGGCTTTCCAGGCCGCCAGCATCCCGGCGCTGATGCCGATAATCGTCGACAAAAGCACCACCTGGAACCCGAGCGAGAGGGTCGGTTGCAGCCTCGGCGTGATGAGTTCCGTTATCTCACGACCGGAAAAGAATGACGTCCCCAGGTCCCCGCGGAGCAATTTTAAGAACCAGTCGCCCATTTGAACAATGTACGGCCGGTCAAAACCAAGGTCGTGGCGAATCCTCGCAAGGATTTCAGGAGTCGCCTCATCGCCGCCAATAATTGCCGCCGGATCGCCGGGCCCGACATAAACCAGCGTAAACGTGATGATCCCGACCATCATTATCACGGGGATCGAAACAAGGAAGCGCTGGGCAATGTAACGCCACAAATCAGGCTGGTCCGTTCCATATTTGTGCGGCGTCCGCCGCGCGGTAATCTCGGCACGTTCCCAACGCTAACGGCGCGCTGAAAAACAGGTCACGTAACACCGGGGGAGCGGGCTAACTGAATAGCGCCGCTCCCCCGCAGTAGTGCGAATCTACTGTCGGCTAACCGACAACATTTCTACTTGAACCACTTGTCGTAAGGGATCTGTCCGCCAGCGCCACCGTGCAGGCCTTCAATGCTGGTGCTGGCTGCCCAGTTGCTGAAGAACTCACCGACCTGGAGGAAGATCGCATCGTCGTAGAAGTACTGCTGGAACTCCGTCATTGCCTCATCTATCTTCACGGGGTCAGTCTCACGGGCGAACACGTCGAACAGTCGCCTCTGGGTCCCGTCGACGTCGGGGTATTGGTTGAACCACGCTTCAAACTGCAGCTCGCCGAACCTCAGGTGGCCGATCGGGCCCAGTCGCACGCTCTGGCCGCTCCATGTGTGGAAGAACTCCCAGCGGTCCTTGGTCGCCCTGTCCTGGACCATCGTGGCCCAGTCCATCACGCGGAAGTCCACTTTGAACCCGATGTCTTCCAGCACCTCACGGGTAACCTGTGCGGCACCGTGGGCGGGCTGACGGTCAACCGGGTCCATCAATCGGATCGTGTAGCCCTCGTAACCGGCATCTTTCACGATCTTCTTGGCATCTTCAACGCGGCGGGCGTTGTACATGTTTTCACTGCCGGCATTGTTCTCCCATTTCGTACCACACTGCGTCAGCGATGCGCACAGGTTGATCCGGTCCTGAGTCCCGGCCGCAGCCAGCAACGCTTTCTCGTTGTCGTAGGCCATCACAAGGGCCCGGCGCAGGTCTCGACCGTGTACCGGGTCGTTCCACGGCGGAATCTGGTAGTTGAAGTGACCAAGCAGCCTGAACGGCGGGCTGGCAATTAACTGGACGTTCGGATCGTTTTTCAGTCGCGGCAGCAGGTCCTGTGAGAACTCCTGCACAAGGTCAACCGCGTCTGTCTGCAGGGCGGCAACACGAGTCGACTGGTCCGGAATTTCAATGTACGAAACACGGTCGAAGAACGCAATGTGCGCTCCGGTCTGGCCGTCCGATGCGTCAGCACTCGGCGAATACCTTTCGTACGGAATCGCCGTCCAGCGGTCGCCCGGAGTCCATGACTCAAATCGGTACGGACCGGTGCCGATCGGCGTGCCTGGAGCCGATTCCGTGGCGGGAAGGGTGTACCAGGATTTGGTCACGATCTGAGGAGTGAAGTTCTGAGGACCCAGCGCATCAATCACGAGACCGGTCTGCTCGGTCAGGTTCATGGTGAACTTCAGGTCGCTGTCCTTCGTAATGAAGGCATCGAACGATTCCGGACCGAATTTGTCCCACACCAGCTTGAATACCGGAGCGCGCTCGCTCTGGCGACGCAGCGTGCCAATAACTTCATCAGTCGTCAGCGGCGTTCCATCATGGAACTCGACGCCCTCGCGGATTTTGAAAGTCCACTTCAGGCCGTCGCTACTCACGTCCCAGCTTTCGACAAGCATATTCCCGAGGGAGTTGTCCGCTTTGAAAGCAAATAAGGCTTCGAGTATCAAGCCCGAAACGTTTCCTGTAGAAGACGCAGTTGTCCACAGCGGGTCAAACGACTGCACGCTGCCGACCGAAGCGATCCTCAGGTGTCCGCCCTTCTTGGCGTTTACAACAGCCGCAGCCCGTTCTTCCGACGTCGCCGTCGGGGTCGCCACGACCGTGATCGTATCTCCCTTGACCTGCTCCGTGACTATGACGGTCTCAATGATCGTCTGTCCCGCGACTTGGACTTCTCGTTCCACGATTACAGTCTGGATAACCGTCTCGGTAACGATCTCCGTGCCTCCACAGGCCACGACGGCCAGCATGGCCGCCGCAAATAACCAGATCACTGGCCGTGGGTATCGAACTCCTCGCATAGATAATCTCTCCCGCTCGGATGATGTTGATCACGGTGTGCTACCTGACACGACTGCCGCGCACGCTCGTCCAGTCAGATAGATACACGACGCCGAGACTCTATACCGTCCTAATATGCATTGCAACCTGAAAAACATGCGTTGCGCAACTCAATCCGAAGCCGCCACAATCGGTAAAAATGCCGCACGCACTTCCCTCGGACTCCCGAGCCAGCAAATAGCACCACACGGGCATCCAAAAAATCAACCCGAATCCTCTC
>JADFLG010000159.1 GCA_022564545.1 Chloroflexota bacterium
ACTCCCTGAGTTTCCGGTATCCGTCGATCTCCTCCGTGATCATCTCTTCCATCCAGAGGACGTTCAGATCGCCGATGCCCCGGACGAAATCTTCAAGGAGGTCGGGCCGGCCGTCATAGCCATTGTTGGCGTCAACCAGGATTTTTATCTCCGGACCGACCGTCTCCCGGACCAGTTCGACGACTTCGATGTCCCTGCGGGTCCCTGCGTTCGGCTCGAACCACTTGCCCGGCCGACCCAGCTTGAGCTTCACGGCACGCCAGCCTTTTTCGACTGCCTCGGCAGCTTCCCTTGCGACCGCGTTCGCACCTTCGAGCGGATTAACAAGGTCCTGGAAATACAGGGTCGAATCGTAGCTTTCGACGGAGTCCCTGACCCGCTCGCCGAGCAGGCTGTGTGACGGCTGACCGAGCGCCTGCCCCATCAGGTCGAACAGTGCCACGTCGATAAAGCCATAGCGCTCGATCAGGGCGGACCAGCGTGGGTTCACGTTCGTGACTCTGCCGCCCGACACCGTGAAAAAGTCGGAGAGCCTCTGGCCAATCAAGTCCTTCAACACATCGTGAAGTGCGTTGAGCGACCCCGCGTTCATGGCAGGACGAGCGTTGCTCAGCCCGGTCAGGCCCGAATCGGTCGTCACCTGCAACAGCCACTCGCGCTGGTTGATCCCGTAGTTCTCCATTTTCGAGTTGCGACCGACGATGCGCCCACTTCCGGGCGATCCGAAGTAGGTTTCTACCGGCGTAACGCTGATTTCTTTGATGATGTGCCGGTGGAGGCTTCTGTCTGGCATGACTACGCCTCCACCCGGAACTCGTGCTTCGCGTGCGGGGCGAACTCTGCTTCGTCGATATCGACGCCCAGGCCCGGACCGGTTGGCAGCACATACGCCCCGTCTTTGAACTCGGGCTGGGTTGTCAGGAAGTGGGGCAGGATTCTTTCGTCTTCCAGTGTCACGTAGGTTTCTGAAGCGGCGCCGAACACGACGCTCGCGCAGGTGCCGAACGAGCCGTTGCCGAAGTTGTGCGGAATAGAACGGACTCCAGTCCCCTTGAGCTGCCGTTCGATTTCCATCCAACCGAGAAAACCGTGTCCAACAACGTCAGGTTGATAACCGTCGATCAGACGGTCGTCGATCAGGTCCTGGAACACTTCAGAAATCGGGTTGCGGTCGACTTCTCCACAGGTGAGCAATGCCTTTGATCCGTGTTTGGCCTGCATTTCCCGAATCGCTTTATAGCCGTCGACATCGTGCGTGATCATCTCTTCGAGCCAGAAGATGTCGGCGGAGGTTACTTCCTGGATGAACCGGTCGAGCAGGTCGAGGTGGTCGTCGTACCCAAAGTTGCCATCGACGTAGATCGTCACGTCGGGCCCCACCGCATCGCGTACGGCCAAAACGACTTCGATGTCCCGGCGCATCCCGGCTTCTGGCATCATCCACCGGCCACCCCTGCCGGTCTTGATTTTCAGCTCTTTCCAGCCATCAGCTACAGCCCCGGCAGCTTCGTCTGCGACCTGCAATGCACCCCTCTCCGGAACGAGGAAGTCCTGGAAATAGAGGGTGGTGTCGTAAGCCGGGACCGAGTCGTGTTTCCTGCCGCCAAGCAGGTCGATTGCAGATGCCCCGCGTACCTTGCCAACGAGGTCGAAGGCGAGAATCGAGAGCCAGCCGTTGCGCCTGTACCAGCGACTCATTTCCGGGCCCGGACCGGTCACGACGCCGTCGGTGACTTCCAGCAAGCTGCCGACTTCGCGCCCCAGTAACGCGCCCTTGAGGTATTCGAGCAGCTCTGCAACGGTGCCCTGCCGCATGAACCGGTTGGCGATCGTGATGCCCTCAGCACCGCCCGTGCTCTTCGCCCTGACCACCCACTCCAGCCACTGGGTCCCCCGGTTGTCGGCATATGCGTTTTTGCCGAGTTCTTTTTGGTAACTCGACGGAATCGGGGTGACTGAAACCGATTGAATAACTTCTGGCGGCATGGATTTCCTTAGAAACTATCTCAAAACCCCCTCTCCTCTGGGAGAGGGTTGGGGTGAGGGGAAAGTTGCCTGGCAGACACCGGGCTGTCGATAGCTACAGCACCACTGTCCGAACACTTTCCCCTCAACCTGCCTTCTTCCGCGGAAGAAGGCTTTGTCCACGCATGCCCGTCTATCTAATAATTCGATCCGTAATGTGTTTTGGGATGGCTACTTAGCTCAGGTTGGTGCCAGGGCCGAGACGCAAACTGGTGGCGTGGGCCGTGGGCCGGGGTCCCAGATCATGTTTGTCGACGCGGGCGCAGTCTACTCTTTACTCCGCTGGCCCTGAGCGGCCTGGCCGCGGCGGAGCGCCCGGCCCGACCGTGAACCAGCGTGTATTCCATCTCGTACAGCGAAACGTCCGTTCACGATCACGTGCGGCATGCCGACCGGTCCGACACGCGGGTTTTCGTATGTAGCGCCGTCGATCACCGTGTCGGGATCAAACAACACCAGGTCAGCGAAAAAGCCTGCTTTCACCAGGCCCCTGTTCGCGATCCCAAACTTCTCCGCTGGCATGCGCGTCATCTTGTAGATCGCGTTTTCCAGCGAAATGACCCCTTCCTCACGAACGTACCTGCCCAGAATCCGCGGATAAGTGCCCCATGCACGCGGGTGTGGCTTCGAGCCACGGTCGAGCCCGTCGGTGCCGATCATGGTCGATGAATGGGCCATGACCATCCGCACGTCGCCTTCGTCCATTCCGAACGCAGCGACGAGAATGTCGGGAGAGATGTCGCCAAGCAGTTTGTTCGCCGCTTCTTCGCCCGGCAGGTCGTACTCGTCCACGAAGCTCTGGAGAGTGCGCCCCTCGTATTCAGATCGACCCGGTACTGAGCACAGTAAAACCTCAGACGGTTCAGATTTGCCCATCGCTCCACCGTCGCCAGCCGAGAAAGTGCCATTCTGGACAAGGGCGAATAGCATAGTGCTCCGGGCGGTGTACGGGTACTGGTCGGCCGTAACGTCGCGCCCCTGGGCGACCGCGTTCTCGATCATCTCAAGTGACTGGGCGACCTTGCCCCAGTTAGATTCGCCGACCGCCTTGTGGTGTGAAATCTCTACAGCGCAGCCGCTGATCTCGCCGATGTGCAGGGTTTCTCGCACCGAGTCCAGCAGGCCCGCGGCCTCGTCGCGCATGTGCGACACGTAGATACCGCCGTACCTGCCAACGACCTTCGCCAGGTCGGCCACTTCTTCCGTACTTGCGTATCTGCCTGGCTCGTACACCAGGCCGGTCGACATGCCGACTGCCCCGGCTTCCATGCCTTCCTCGACGCTGGCGAGCATGTCGGCCATTTCAGCTTCGGTCGGAGGTCGCTTTTCGACTCCCCCCATCGCCTGCCGACGCGCCGTGTGGTGCCCGACGAGTGCGGCGACGTTCAACGCGGGAGCGGTCTTCGCCACTTCTTCGAGATAGCCAGCGTAACCGTCCCAGTCGGGCAGGTCAGCGCCCGGCTCGTTGATCGCCTTCATCTGGACTTTGCCTGCGTCAGAGGCCGCAGCACCGAACCCGCAGTTGCCGACTATGGCAGTAGTGATGCCCTGGAGGATGTTGTGCCGAACTTCCGGTTCGATCAGCACATGAAAATCATCGTGCGAGTGAACGTCGATAAAGCCTGGCGAGAGAACGAGGCCCGTGGCATCGAGGGTTTCTTTTGCTTCTGCCTCGATATTCGGGCTGATCTCGACGATGCGATCGCCGTTAATGCCAACATCACGGCTAACTTTGCCGGAACCGGCGGCCCGCCCTGTGCCATCGATAACGGTCGCACCCTTGATTACGAGGTCGAGCAACGGGTTTTCTTCTTTCTCCGGATTCGGGATTTTGCTTCGAGCCAGAAACGATCCCAGGGATTGTGACTCCGCCGTTATAACCCTGCCAGCAGTCCAATACAAACCCTGCTGAACTTGTAACAACACCCCTTTGGGGCTACCTTCTCGGCAGCGCGTAGCAACGCCTGTGCCCGCCTCACCAGTCCAGACGAACGGATTCGCAAATGCCAGCACCAACTACGATCGAACGAGTAGAGACGATTCTGTGGGACCGGTGGCTGCTAATTCGCATTTACTGCGAGGACGGCACGGTCGGCATTGGCGAAGGCGGGGTTCACGGCTGGCAGCGCCCGACGAAAACGATGGTCGACACGATGGCCGACTACCTGGCCGGCAAGGACCCGAACTTCATCGAGCACCACTACCAGTGGCTTTACCGGTCTTCCCATTTCATGGGCTCGGTGGTGCAGGGCGCGCTATCGGCAATCGACATTGCATTGTGGGATATCAAGGGCAAGCGGCTCGGGGTCCCGATCTACGACCTGATGGGCGGAAAGACCCGCGACAGGGTCCGCTGTTACATGCACGTCGGTGGCGAAACCAAGGACGACCTGGTCGCCAGTGCCATATCGGCAGTTGCCGAGGGATTTACCGCAGTTCGGTTCACGCCGTTCGCGCCTGACTTCTACATGCACAAGTCGTACACCGAATGGGCCGATGAGGCGGTCGACCGGGTAGGTGCGGTGAAGGAAGCGGTTGGAACGCAGGCCGACATTTGCATTGAGATCCACCGGCAGATGTCCCCGGCCGAGAGCATCTGGCTGGGCCGGAGGCTCGAACAATTCAGCCCGTTCTTCTACGAAGACCCCATGCTGCCCGACAGTCCGGCAATCATGGGTGACGTTGCCGAACAGTGCGGCGTCCCGATCGCCACCGGCGAACGGTTCACGACGATCTTCGAGTACCAGCAATTGCTCGAAGCTAAAGCCGCTTCATACGTCCGGCCCGACCTCTGCCTGTGCGGCGGTCTTTCTGGCTGCAAGAAAGTCGCGGCGATGGCCGAGGCGCACCACGTGAAGGTGATCCCCCACAACCCGCTTTCGCCGGTCAGTACGGCGGCATGTGTGCAACTCGACGCCTGCATACCTAACTTCGCACTGCAGGAATACACGGGCGAATCGGAGCCGCCAAAGAGCGACCTGCTGGTAACGCCGCTGGAACTGGTCGATGGCTACCTGATAGTGCCGGAAGGACCGGGCCTGGGCATCGAGTTGAACGAGGCAGCGCTGGAAGGTGCAGAGAACCCAAAGGTGCTGGATACGCCGATCGGCTTCGACGGAAGCGTGCAGGACCGGTAGGGGTTTTAATTCATTCTGGGCTCGGACTACCGGTGATGCAGTTGAGTTCGTGGTGTCCGCTATCTTGGTGCTCTAACGCGATTGGTATACGATGCGGTTCATAAATGGTGCGATCAAGAGCAGCAAATCCAAATCCTGAAATGCTC
>JADFLG010000160.1 GCA_022564545.1 Chloroflexota bacterium
GGTTGGGATTTCGAGGTAGCCGCCTACTCGCGTAAGAGGTTCCTTCACCAGGTCGGCCTTGATGCCCTTATCATCGTCGTACGGATATTCCTGCACGGGAATGTTGTGCACCGCGGCATCGATCTGCACACAGGCCGCCGTCAGCACACAGCTGAGCGGGTTGTGCGGCACGACTCCGACGTAGGCCGCCTCGGCAATCGCCGCGATCTTCTTCACGTTGGTGATTCCACCTGCGAGTGACAGGTCGGGCCTTACATAGGCCGCACCCTGGTGATTCAGCAGATCCCGGAACTGGTAGACGGTGTAAAGGCGTTCGCCCATCGCCAGTGGAATCGGCTGCTGCCGTGCCACCCATCCCCACTGGTCCATGTTCTCCGGTTCGATCGGGTCTTCGAAGAAATAGAGATTGAACGGCTCCAGAGCCCTGCCAACGCCAATCGCCTCTGCCGGTGTGAGCCGGTTGACCACGTCGATCATGATGTCGACGTCCGGACCCGCAGCCTCACGCACCGCGGCCACGCGCGCCACCGCATTGTTCTGCATACCCGTGAAGCTCATCTTTTCGAGGCCAAGTCCCTCCTCGAAATCGGAAGCTCCAAAACTGCCGAACGGGTAGAGCCTCAGTGCCGTGAAGCCTTCTTCCACACGTGCCGATGCCTGCTCGGCCAGTTCCGCGGGCGAATTGCCGCCAAGATGGGTGTAGAGCCGGACCTTCTCGCGAACGGGCCCGCCCAGCAGTTCGTAGACGGGTTTCCCGAGGGACTTGCCCTTGATGTCCCAGAGGGCGATATCGATGGCTCCGATCGCCGCCATCATGTCGGACCCGCCCCGGAAAAGCTGACGCCGGAACATGTGCTGCCAGTGCCGCTCGATCTGTAGCGGGTCTTTTCCAACCAGGTACTCGGCACAGTACTCGACCGCAGCCCGCGGCACGAACGGGGTTCCACCCGTGCCTGATGCCGGATGAAGCTCACCCACGCCGGTCAAGCCTTCATCGGTTTCGACCTTCACGTAGTTGTATCTATCGACGGGGAGTGTGATTACCGCTGTGACATTCATGTTTCAGTTTCCTGGGAGAGGGCGAACGGGTTGGCGGATCGAGACTGGAATGTACATATCCGGCCATCGTGCGTGTACAGCCGCATTGAACACCCGACTGCCCGGATCGGCAACAGCAGTCACGCAATTGGCACGATCAATACCCGGTTACGAAAACCTCGCCCTGATCATCCGCAATGGACGACCGTCGAGAACTGCCAATCCCAAACCGATGAGAGCAATTCCCGGAATATGCCTGGCCAATAGAACCTCGTCCAGCACCAACACCCCGAGCAGAACTGCAGTAATTGGGAGCAGGAAAGTTACGAGCAATACGTTGTTCGCTCCGGCCGTCGCGAGAATACGAAAGTAGAGAACAAAGGCCAGAGCGGTCGATAGCGCACCCAGAGCGATAAGGGCGCCTATCGTCTCGGTTCCCGGCACTGGGAGTGTCCACGGCTGATCGATTATTAGCACGACTGGAATGAGAACAATACTCGACGCAGTCAACTGGCCCGCGGCGGTCGTCATGGGTGACACGCCGTAACGCCGGAAACGACGCCCGAACACACTGGCCAGGGCATAAGAGAGAGTGGCCCCAACGATCGCGAGCGGTGCCAGCAGGTCGAGTCCGAGATCCTGAAAAGCAGAAAAGCCGATCATCACGGTCACGCCAATCAGGCCGATGACCACTCCGATGACGCGTCCCGGAGTCATGCGTTCGTCGCTGGTGAACCTGTGGGCCACGACAACGCCGAAAAGAGGTGTGCTGGCATTGAGGATCGAGGCCACTCCGGACGCCACATGCCCCTGACCCCAAACAATCAGGCTGAACGGTATGACGTTATTCAGGAGTGCCAGCGCGAAGAATGCCGCCCACAACCGCCGGTCGGTTGGCATTCTCGTTCCCATGACACGCATGACTGCCAGCAAGATCACTGCCGCGATAGCCACTCGAACGACGACGATGGTGAACGTTGGAACCTCTTTGACCGCGACCCCGATGTAGAAAAACGAGCTCCCGAACAGCATCGAAAGAATCACCAACAGCGTCCACTCAAGTGGCGTCATCGATCTGTTGATCCCGGGCGCCGATTTCACGAAATATCCCCTGGTGTGTGCGGAGTTCGAATGAGCGTTTGAGAAAGAGGCCGCGTATCGTACATGCGGAACGGGCGTGACAGTCAGGCAGACCGCATTGAAAACGAGCGTAAGTGTGACGGGCAGCAGGAGTGGGCGACCAGTTCTGTGCCTTGTCCCGGTGTTAAACTCGCCGTGCATTTTCTAAACTGGCTGCCAGGCCCGTCCCGGCGGCCAGCATCTCATTACCCGGACTGGGAGGACCCGAACACATGGCAGGACCTCTGCGTATCGGACTGGTCGGCGTTGGCCAACGCGGACTGCAGCACGTCAATTCGCTGGTCCAGTTACAGCAAGAAGAGATCGTTCAAATTACGGCACTCGCCGACCCGTTCCCCGAAAACCTGGACGAAAACAAGATCACCGGATATGTCCCCGACTACTCTCCGGCCGGTGTGAAGCTGTTCGACAGTGCGGACGCCATGATCGAATCGGGCCTGGTCGATGCAATCTGGTTCGTCATTCCACCGAACCAGCACCGTGGCGAGATCGAGCGGGCAGCGAAACGCGAAATCGCCATCTACGCCGAGAAACCCCAGTCGCTGTTTCTGGACGACATCGTCAGCCAGGACATCGCCATCACAAAAGCCGGGGTCCCCAGCACCGTTGGATTCCAGATGCGTCACGATCGCGGCTACACCGATATTGCAAACTACCTCAAGGGCAAGTGGGTTGCTGCGATGACGATGGTCGCTGAAGGTGGCGTCGAAAACCACGGCGTCAAGCATTCCCACACCGAAGAACAGGGTGGCCCGGCAAACCGGGTCTGGACCGCCAACCGGGCATGGTCGGGAACGTCGATAGTAGAGGCCGGAATTCACCAGACCGACATCATGCGGTACTGGTCGGACGACGACGTAGAGTGGGTCCGTGCCACTTATACTGAGCGACCGCCAGAGCTGCACGACACCGAGGGCGACAACCCGATCGCCTACACGGTGACCTACGGCATGAAGAAGGGCGGGGTCGCCAACTTGCTGTTTACGAAGCCGGCGCGCTCGTACTACAACGGCCGGTTCGATTACATCATCTGGACGCACGGCACGATCAAGCTCGAAGACGACTTTGTCGACTACAGCTTCGATGAAGACTGGCCGCCCGACGAGAAGCCGACGATCGGAGAGGTCCGCAAGGTGATTTCGGCCGGACCGCACAATACTGCCATGGGCGGGGAGAGCACCCGGGCAATTAGCGAGGCGTTCGCGACATCGATCGTCGAGAACAGGCCTGAGAACCGCCTGAACTCGTTCCACTCGTCCATTAACTCGCTAGCATCTGTACTGGCCGCCAACATTTCGAACGACCTGGATGGCGAGAAAATCGTTATTGACGAGTTCATCAACGACGACAAGTACGCACGGTACCGAAAGAACCCGAACAGGTAAGGCCAATTCCTTCTCCACGGAGGAGAAGGTCAGGTTGAGGGGGGTGCTCTCGACGGTGGAGTAGAGGCTATCGAAAGCTGTCGTCTCTCCAGCAAATTCCCCCTCACCCGCGCCCCGAGTGCATTGGGGCACCCGGCTCACCAGAGGAGAGGGGGATAGTCGAGACAGGCTCTCCCCGGATCAGACCGATAGGAAAAGGAATAAACATTGCCGGTTTCAGACGAATGGTTCGTTCCAACAGAGCTCGAGTTCAGTTCGATTCACGTTCGGGCAAAGACCGAGTGGGTTCACCTCTTGCTTGGAGATGGATCCTTGACCTTCGGACACGGCGAGATCACCTCGACACAGCTGGCACGCGACGTTTCGCCGGTCGTTGCAAGGCTTGCCAATCGACTTCGCGGCAAGCGCCTGTCTGCTGATACCGATGTCATCACATTGAACGGGCTCACGACCGAGCAACTCGAAACTGACCGGATACTTGCCACCGCAGTAAGTGGTCTTCGCTGCGCCGTAGCCGATGCGCTGGCACAGCGTGCCGAGTTGCCCCTGGTCGACTACTTGCGGGCCCTGCACGACCACGAGGGAACTGCGGAACGCGACGTTCAGCTATATGCGAATATCAACCGCTCGATGCTTGCAGACGATGACGGTTTCGTAGATCGGTCGCCTGATTCGTTCGCCGAAATGGCCCAGCGTGCGATGGAGGCCGGGTTCACGACTGCAAAGTGCGCCCCGTTCGACGAGGCGCGAGCGCCGTTCAAATCTTCCGGGTTGCCGCGTGAAGCGGAAAACGGGCTTGACCGTGTTCGCGCCGCCAAAGCAGTTATTGGTCCCGACCGCGCGTTACTGGTCGATTGTCACTCACGGTTCGATCTCGATTCGGCCCTGGCGCTTGCACCCGAACTGCTTGAGGCGGGTGCGGGCTGGTACGAGGAACCGGTCAATACGCTCGACCAAACGGACGTTCTGCGCAAGATTCGCGATCGGGCCGAACTGCCGGTCGCCGGTGCGGAACGTGGGTACGGCATCGCGTTGTTCACGAAGTTGATGGAAGAAGATGTGCTCGATGTGGTAATGCCAGACGTGAAGTTCTGCGGTGGCCCGGTCGAGGCGTACCTGATCGGACGCGAGCTCGAAGCAAGGTGGGAACGCTCTGTTTCTATGCACTGTCCATCGGGCCCGCTGTCGTTGCTCGCCTCTGCACACGCAACGGCCGCGTTCGATAACAAGCTTCCACTTGAACACGCCGTTTACGAAGTGGACTGGCGGCACGAGGTGTTGGAGCCGTTTGAGCTGATCGAGAACGGCTACTTCGTGTTGCCAGATGGTTATGGCCTCGGCGGTCGGGTAGATCCCGTTGCCGTCGCGATGCGCGGCCGCTCCTGGACCGAGTAGCCCACCAGTGGCCCACCAGTGGGGTTTAAATCAAAAACTGGATATGGTGTGAAGCATTCGAGTCGCGTCATCGTGTTTCGGCGTGATTTGGCGTGGCTTGTTTGGAGGGGGAGTGCCCGGGCGTGCCTATCGATTCCGTGACGAGCGGCCCCAGGCTGACTCATCGCTCCCGATTGCTGGAACGGCTGATCGACTTCGAGATCGAGGCAGGCGCTGAGTTTATGGTCGAACTGCA
>JADFLG010000048.1 GCA_022564545.1 Chloroflexota bacterium
GAACCCGAGGCTCGATTTAGGGGCATCCGAATCCTTAGTTTCCGCCGTGGTGCCTTCGGAGGAACTGCACGCGCTTCCAGCCACAAGCATGATCGCCAATGCTGCGCACAGCACCAGCAGACCCGGTGAAATTCGGACTGCGTGCTTCGTTTCTTCCGGTCTGAAATTATTTTGCATCAGATTTGCTCAAATCCCACCACTTATGCGCAAAGAATTATTGGTTCGGCCTTTGGCCAGCGTTCTACGCTCGAACCATCGACCATGTAGATCGCCGTATCGAGTTGTGACTGGCTTATCCAGAGTTCAACACCGTTTTTCATGTATCCGGAATACTCCGCATCGACCGGCAGATCGGCATCCGGTTCGTAAGTTGAACGAAGGCTGTCCCTGTTGTGGGCGAATACTCCTTCAGGGTCGCGAATGTACTGGCTCACGTCACGACCGGACTCGTTCACCGATCCAAGTGGCGACCCGATGTGCAGCAGAGTCACGCTCTCCCATCGGCACTGTTCGGATCCTGTTCGAATCAGATTCACGGGAATCAATGCCGACCTATTCATGGACCAGCAGTGAACCGGGTATGCCCAGGAGTATTGAATCGTTTGGCACGGTGAAGTAAATTTTTGCGATCAGGAACCTGCCCGAAAGCTGGGTCTCTATCCGGTCCACACGATACGACCACGGCCGTGCGGCGGCTGATGAACCGAGACCGGCAGGAGCTACGTTCCGAATGCGCGCCAGTAGTCTTTCGAGGTTTGGACCGGCGGAGACGGCATCTTCGTGAACTAATACGAGCCCTGCAAACGTTCGTTCCCCGTCGTGGCCGATTCCAGTCGCAGCCAGGGTGAACGGCAGCAGAAGGGGTTCAGATTGAGCGATGTCGGCTGCATCGGCCCGGCCAAACAGCACTTCCACAATTGTTTCGACGGTGAATCCCTGGTTTCTGAGAGTAATTTCGCCGAGTACCTCCATCGATGCCATCCACTGAACTGCCTGTAAATAGTCTTCCGCGTCGGCGAGCGAAGGACGAACCCCCTGTATGACGTCGATGTATTCATCGATCACGCCATTGGTGATGGTGTAGTAGGCGGCTCCTTTTGTTACCAGCAAGTGAGGACCCCGGCCCAGGTGGTCGTAAAACGGTCGCCTGTGGCGATCTTTGATGGAACCAATGCCGTCGCCTTCACCCCAGGCAAAGTATTCGATTCCTCCATGCTCGCGAATTTCGGGTTGTCCGCAATCACATGTGCTGAGGGCTGCCGCTGTTTCTGCCGGGTCGAACGGTCCGAGGGCTATGTCGTACGTTATGGGCCGGCTGTCCCGGTTGAAGAAAAAGTCGCCGGAACGAGCGAACTGCTCGACGGTCATGAAATCGAACGCGAGGTCTGGATAAGTGTCGATCAGGTTCTGGTATTCACGTTGCTCGGCAGGCCACCCCGCGATCAGACCATAGAGGGCGTAGACATCGACTTTCGCCGTATATTCGAAATATTTGTTGCGCTCTTCGGCTGTCGAACCCGGCGGTATGCGGTCGATCCCCAGGGCGTCAACGAATCCGGCGAAGTCGCCAAGGCGTGTGTACTCACGCGTGGCTTGATTGTCTGGAAGCAGCGATAACAGTTTTTCGAACGCGGTGCCGGTCGCCGGTTCGAGTTCCATCTTTTGAACCGTGAATGATTCCGTTGGCTCACGGGTAGGCGCCGGGTTGGTGGACCGGATTTCTGAAGTTTGCGGTGTCTCGGTGGGTACCGGTGTAGCCGTTGGTGCCTGAGTCGCAGTCGCCGGCGGTACAGGCAACGCATTTTCGATGACTTCCGTGGAGGTCGCTGGCGGTGCGGCGGTCGGAGTGTCACTGCTACACGCTACGGTGATCAGGACCGGGATGATCGCCAGGGTCAGAATCAGTCGATATTCGTTTAACATGGCCTCGACTTTACCAAGTAAATGAAATTCAGCCTCAGACGGTATTGCTCACAGTTACGAGATTGTGAATTATTATCGAAAGATGAACATTGGCTTTTGAAACGGGAAGTCGATCAAGCTAATGGCCGTTTGAGACGAGGGCACGCAGAGCGCTTCTTTTCGTGCTTGGGCTAGTCGCCTTCGCAGCGTTCTCTGGCTGCGGTTTCGCGCCGGGTGAACGGGACTTGCCCGAGGCGCCCACAGGCCAGCCGACTGCCAGCGCGGGCGAGGCGACGCCAATTGAAATCGCGCCGACTTCGACGCCAGTGCCAACACCAACCCCGACCCCGACCCACGACTCACCGACGGCCATGCCCGCGGTTTCTACTCCCGTTGTATTGGCCGCAACGGTGACCGCTGAGGGCTGCTACGACCGCGGTTGCGGAGGCCGAATACGCGATCCCAACGACGGGAATGTCGATATTTACCTGTTGGTCGAACCGCCTGACGACCCTGCCGATGCGGCCAGGGCAGTGGCTGAAACTCTGTGTGAACTGGGTGGCTGGTTCACGCCATCGGGCGAGATTCGTGTGATGAAGGTCGATTACACCCTGAAGCAACTCAAAAACTGGTATTCGCGACTTCGCGATCACGTGTGGGAGATCGAAGGCCTGTACCCGGGTGGGATCAGCGAACGGAGCAATCGAATTCGCTTCGATGTTCTGACGGAACTCGGGAAGAGCCGGTTAGAAGAAAATATATTCGCAGCAGAAATCCCCCTCGAAGCCGTACTTATCGACGTGCGAGAACAGGTTGGCCCGGACAGGCCCAGGGCAAATCGTTCGGGTAATGGCATTGAGCTGTCGGGCGAATTCGCGCCGGAGGCGACTTCAGGTCATCCTGTGGAGTTCACAGTGCTTTTGACCAACACGACCGATGAAGTGATGAAGATTGAGCACGGTTCCGATTGGGCTGCCGACATCGTGGTCCTCGACACCGTTGGGCGGCAGGTCTGGCGGTATCAACCGCCTGTGATCGTCGACACCGGCGGCTCGAGTGAAATGTTGCCTGGCAAGACGGTCGCCTTTCCGGTCCGTTGGCCGGGGCTAAATGACGATGGTCTTGTGGTCCCGCCGGGTCTGTACGTGGTGCGTGGATTTGTTCACTTCAGCTTTGATAATTCGTTAACCGGTGGTTTTTGCGCAGGGCGTGATTTCAGCTCGGTACCCGAAGAGATCGTGTTGATCGGCGGTTAGCAGCAAGCTATGCTCGGCGATCAGGCTTTGGCGTCCCCGGTTACGGCTCACCTGGGTTGCCGTCAGACCAGGCCCAGCGGCGCGGCTTTTTGGTGGCCGGGCATGTTTCAGGCTTACAAATTAGGACGTTCACATGAAACTGGTTGCGGTCGTAGCTGTTGGCTTACTACTGATAGTTGCATTTGTTGCGGTGGCCGGTTCTGACTTATATGGCAAGGTCGTCATCGTCGAGCCCGGGCGCGATGACAGGGACCTGTCTGTACCTGTCCCCGCGACCGCGCCCGCGATTTGTGCTTCAGGCGGTAACGGTAAGCGCTTGCCCGAACGTTCCGCTGGCAAACTCACCGAATTCCGGGGCTTGCCGTTGCCAGATGCTGGCCCCGTTCAGCATGTGACGGTGGAAATCTTCATGCCATCTGCCTGGTTGATCGGAGAAAATGAAGCGGTGGCAGGATCTCCGGGTACGACGAATTGCCGCCTGAGCGGTGGTGGCGGAGGCATATTCGACGCATATATGCCGGATAAAAGTTCCAACCTTGCACGTGTGAGAGCGGCCGATGGCCAGATCCTTGAGGTTTTGGTCGGCACGGCCCCCGCATCGGTCGAAAATTTCGCGGCACACGTTCAGGATTTGGCCGACGAGGCGACGTGGTTTGATTACCCTCTCTTTTCCGGAAGTTTCGGGCCAATGATGGAGTATTCGGCAGAGGCGTATGGCGCGTCGATTCTGTATGCGTTGGAACCACTGTCGCTTTCAGACGACCATGCCCCGCAGCTATTCAGCGTCCGTGTGGAGTTCGTTGAGGGTAGCAGCGTCATTTATCACTGGCGGCTCGATCGTTCATCAGATTGAATCCAGGTGCGATGCGCCTTTGTGGCCGTCGCATCCAAGTGGTATGGCACTGGTTTGAAAGCTCCGAGCCACTTCGCACATACGAAGTGATGACGTAACATTGTGTGCGAGTTTTCCTTCGTGTGACGGCCTGACTCCTTAAAACAACGAGCCGAACCATGCAGCAACAAAAAAAGCCGCAAACGCCTCGCCTTACGCAGGCGATGGAGAACTACCTGCTGTCGATTTTCGTCGTGCAGGAACGTGGGGCCCGGGTCACCAACTCGAACCTGGTGGACCAGTTGAGACGCGTGCCGGCGAGTGAAAACCTCGGCACGTCATTGCCTGCGGTTTCGGGCATGTTGAGGCGGATGGAGCGGGAGAACCTGATCCGTCTTGGCGATACCCGTGACATCGATCTAACGACCAGGGGGCGGCGACTTGCGGAGTCGATGATCCGGAAGCACAGGCTGGCGGCGCGAATGGTGGTCGACCTGCTCGGAGTGCCACTGCACGAGGTGGACGCCGAGGCCCATATGCTGGAGCACGCACTTTCAGAGTCGCTGGAAAAACGAATTCAGGAACGGCTTGGAAATCCAAAGACCGACCCCTTCGGACAGCCGATTCCGGGTAGCGGGTACCGCGAGCCGCGGGGTGTTGTGACGCTCGATAAGGCACCGAACGGGAAGGCGATGATTGTCGATCGGATACCCGAGGACGATGCTGAACTGGTCGCTTACTTGCAGGAGAGCGGAGTTTTGCCGGGTGTCGAGGTGGTTGTGTCGGATGTCGCGCCGTTTCGGGGTGTGGTGACGCTGCAGATCGGCGACGAGACGGCGGTTCTTGGCTACAACGTGTCGTCGGAAATTCGGCTCAGGCCGGCCTGAGAAACTATCTCAAAACCCCTTCTCCCCGAGGAGAAGGAATTGTCCACGCATGCCCGTCTGGCTAATAACTCGATCCGTAATGTGTTTTGGGATAGTTACTGAGTGGGTCGCGAGGCACGTATTCACCGGCAGGGTCGGCGTTGGCCGATTCGTGTGGGTTTAGCCGGTGGATGGTGGTTCCGAATCAAGTTGGCTCTGTTGACCTCGCCAAAATGCGTTTCGCTTATTCATTGTCGTTCTCGCATCTTTAGATTCGGGAATGACAATAGCGTGTTTTACCGTTTGGCGGGGGCGACGGTGTGGATGCCGCACTCTTTGGCGTTGGGATCGCTTTCCCACCACCAGCGTCCGGCCCGGATGTCTTCACCCGGCTCGACTGCCCGGGTGCATGGGGCACAACCCAGGCTGGGATAGCCCTGATCGTGCAGTTCGTTGTATGGAATCTCGTTCGCATCGACGAAATCCCGCACCTGCTCGAACGACCAGTTTGCCAGCGGGTTCACCTTGTGGTTGCCGTGAGCTTCGTCCCATTCGACGATGTCGATCGAACCGCGGTCCATTCCCTGGTCCCGTCGCAGACCGGTTATCCAGGCGTGGAGTCCCGAAAGAGCGCGGCCCAGCGGCTCGACCTTGCGGATTCCGCAGCAGAGCTTGCGGTTTTCAACGCCCCTGTAGAACAGGTTGTTTCCGCGCTCTTTCACCATGTCGGTCACTGCGCTCATGTCGGGGTAGAAGAATTCAACCTCGACGCCGTACCGCAGTTTGGTCTGATCGAACAGCGAGTACGTCTCGGTCGGCAGCCGCAACGTGTCGAGCGTCATCAACCGGGCGTTGGGGTTGATGGTCCAGTACATGTGGTACAGGGCCTGATCTTCGAGACCGAAGCTCGACATTTGCGCAGCCTCGCTGCCGAAGGTTTCATCGACCCAATTCAGTGTGTCCTGAGGCGTGCCAGCCTCGAGTCGAGCGTTGATTGTTTTCAGTTCCGCTCGTGAAATACGTTGTAGTGCGAGAGCCATATGCGTTTGGTTTCCTGGGCCACTCGGGCCACTCGGGCCATTCGGGCCGCTCGGGAGAGTGCGGCTGGAACGGGCGAGTTGAACACGTGGTTTGCTGACTGAATTCGGGCAACAAAAAACCCCTGGCCGTTGTGCGCCGAGGGGTCCGAAAAAGTGCTGAATAATAGTTCGAATCGAGCCTTACGAAACCCCGGTCGGGCGTCTGCAAGTACAGGCGCACAGAGCGGCTGTATCGTCAGCAATACCAGATTGAGTTTTCATCGTGTTTCGAGTGTATCACCGACTACCGGGCGCTCAGCGATAGACCGGCGATAAACAGGGACATAGAATTGTTTGGCCGGGTTAGCCGGTAAACGCATTATCTGTCGCGCAACGGAGTTGCTGATGGCGTCGACCATAACCTCTGGAATCCCTGAAACTTTGAGTGGCGAGCGGATCGAAGAGCTCCAGCAAATTGCCGGGGACCACATGTTCATGCACGCGGTCCAGATCAACGACTGGCGCGGAAACCTGAGGATTTACGTAAAGGGCGAGGGCGTCTGGGTTGAGGACGTACACGGCAATCGGCATCTCGATGCCATGGCCGGGCTCTGGTACAAGGCAGTGGGATACGGGCGGAAAGAGATTGCCGACGCTGTTTACGCACAAATGACGGCGATCGACTCACCGCCGGCCGGTTCATCGACCATCCCGCAGATCGAGCTTGCTGGCAAGGTGGCCGAACTGTACCCGGACCATGGCGCCAGGTCGTTTTTCGTATCAGGTGGCTCGGAGGCGGTCGAGACTGCCGTGAAGATGGCGAAGAAGTATTCGCAACTGAACGGCAAGGGCGGTGCGTTCAAGGTCGTCAGTCGACGCTACTCGTACCACGGTGGCACCGCGATGGCGGTGAGCCTGGGCCGTAATCCGGCGGCCGACCCTATGGGGCCGGAAATGCCGGGTGCGCTCCATGTCACTAACTGGAACTCTTACCGATTGCCGTTTGCGGGCGATCCGGTCGACGTTGCGGTCAAGTGCGCCAACGAGATCGAAGAGGTTATCGTCCACCAGGGGCCCGAGACAGTTGCCGCGATCATCGCGGAACCGATATCCGCAGCCTATGGCATCCAGATCCCGCCGGCCGAGTACTGGCAGCGGCTCCGCGAGATCGCCGACAAGTACGACGTGGTTCTCATTGCCGACGAGGTGATTACCGGTTTTGGTCGCACGGGTGAATGGTTCGCGCCGACGAACTGGGGTGTGCAGCCAGATATTACGGTCGTGGCGAAGGCCATCACCAGTGGTTACGCTCCGCTTGGCGCCGCGATTGCCACGAAAAAGATTGCCGATGCGTTTATTGGGGGCCCGAAAGAAACATTCAGGCACCTGATCACGTTTGGGGGACACCCGATAGCGTCAGCGGCCGCGCTCGCCAATCTCAAGATCTTCGAGCGGGAAGACCTGGTCGGCAACTCCCGCAGGATGGGGACGTACCTGTACGAGAAGTTGCAGGACCTTTTCAGCCACAAGATCGTTGGCGATGTTCGCGGCGGCCTTGGGCTGCTTGCAGCGGTTGAGCTTGTTTCTGATCGAGAGAACAAGACGCCGTTCCCGGCTGATGCCGGCCTGGCGAAGAAATTGCCGAAGATGCTCTTCGACCGAAACATGGTGAGTTTCAGGGCCGGGGACGTGATCACTATTTGCCCGCCGCTGTCCATTAACAAGGATGAAATCGACTTCATCGTCGATGCGATTGACGGAGCGCTTGACGAACTGGAGGGTGAACTCGGTATTTAGCACTCTGTGAACATGGTGAGCGGTATCTTTCGTACCCAAAATTTGGTATCGTGCCGGGCACTTCCGACGGTGCCATTTGAGCACCGCCGGGTTCGAGTTGGAATTAGATAACGGTCGTCGAACTGGATTTTCGAAGCGACGACTTGATCGACGTGGCAACTAGTACAGGGGACCCCGATGGCAGAATCCACCGAAACCGCAGTTGAAGAGAAGAAAGCGGCCCTCTCTGACACTGTGGCAGTGGACACCGATGGTTTTGGCGTAAGCGCGATATCCGATGAGGTTGTTCTCGAAGTGAAAAACCTCCAGACGCATTTCACCACCCGCTGGGGAACGGTGAAGGCCGTGGACGGAGTCAGCTACAACGTAAGGCGGGGCGAAACCCTCGGCATCGTCGGTGAATCGGGGTCCGGCAAGTCGGTCACCGCACTTTCGCTAATGAGGCTTGTACCTTCGCCTCCGGGACATATCGTTGGTGGAGAGGTGATCCTCAACGGTCGCAATTTGCTTGACCTCTCAGAGGGAGAAATGACGGCGGTCCGTGGTGGTGAAATATCCATCATTCTGCAGGACCCAATGCAGGCGTTGAACCCGGTTTTCAATATTCAGAACCAGGTTGGCGAGGCTATCAAGATTCACCAGGGCCTGAAAGGCCAGGCACTCTGGGAAAAGGTCGTCGATTCACTTCGCAAGGTCCGCATTCCTGCTCCCGAGATCCGCGCCAAGGACTATCCTCACCAGCTTTCCGGTGGCATGCGACAGCGGGTTGTCGGAGCTATCGGTATTTCATCGGCCCCATCTGTGATCATTGCCGACGAGCCAACGACGTCACTCGACGTGACGATCCAGGCGGCATACCTTCGACTACTGCGACAGATTCAGCAGGAAGAGGGAGTCGCCATCGTCTTCATCACCCACGATTTTGGAATCGTGGCGAAGATGTGCGACCGTGTTGCCGTGATGTACGCGGGCCGTATCGTTGAGCTTGCCGACGTCCGGACAATCTTCAACGAGCCGATGCACGAATACACCAAGGCCCTGATTGGCTCGGTGCCGAAGCTGGAAGAGAAAACGGGCCGACTGCCCCAGATCGAGGGACAGCCGCCGCTGCTCTACAACCTTCCACCGGGGGATTCGTTTGCGCCACGGTCGCAACTGGAATTCACCCCCGAAGAAGCCGAGCGACGACCACCACTGGTAGAGATCAAGACTGATCACTGGGTGCAGCTTTCGAGAAGCTCGGTTGCTGAGTACGATAAATACGCCCACCTGATGCCAGCAGAGTAGTCGGCCAGCCCGGCAAACATAGATGAACGATCCACGGGAATCGATAACGACATATGACGACGACTGTTGAAAAATCAACCACCGGACGAGGCACCGTTCCATCGGCGCCCGGTATCAATCCTGGCGCGGACGCGATTATTTCCATCCGTAACCTCAGGAAGTGGTACCGGGTCGGTGGCGGCTTCCTCGGCTTTGGCAAGAAGATTTACCTGAAGGCCGTCGATGATGTCAGCTTCGATATTGAGCGCGGCAAGACCTTCGGGCTTGTTGGCGAATCGGGTTGCGGCAAGACGACCACGCTGAAGCTGCTGCTGGGGCTGGAAGTTCCGACCGCTGGCACGATCTACTACGAAGGCGAAGACGTCACAACGATGTCGAAGGCAGGCAGGACCGAGTTCCGACGGTCGGTGCAGGCGGTATTCCAGGACCCGTGGTCATCGCTGAACCCCCGCATGCGTGTGCGCGCCATCGTTGGTGAGCCGCTTGAAATCGCCACCACGATGACTAAGAAAGAGATATCCGGACGTGTTTCCGATCTGCTCAATGAGGTGGGTCTGAACCCGTACCAGGCGAACCTGTACCCGCACGAGTTCTCGGGCGGGCAGCGACAGCGAATCGGCATCGCCCGTGCACTGGCCCTGAACCCGAAGGTGATTGCGCTGGACGAGCCTGTTTCAGCACTGGACGTTTCGATTCGTGCCCAGATCATGAACCTGCTGGTCGACCTGCAGGAGCAGCACGGCCTGGCTTACCTGCTGGTCGCACACAACCTGGCGACGGTGCGGTATATGTGCCACGACATGGCTGTAATGTACCTGGGCGTCGTACAGGAGTCGGGCGAGACCGAGGCTATTTTCAATAACCCGATGCACATTTACACGAACGCCCTGATTTCTGCGGCGCTGCCGTCGCACCCTGACATTCAGCGTGAAGAGTTCCTGTTGCCGGGTGAGGTCGTTTCCCCGATCGATCCACCTCCGGGTGATGTGTTCATGACCCGGACGCCGCTCGAAGTGGACCCGAACCACAGGTGGGCGAACGAGCGCCCGCCGCTTGTGGAGAAGGAGCCAGGACACTGGGTCGTCGAAACACCGTGGTCAATGGCTGCGGACGCAGGCCTGCGCGTGGAGCTCAAGAACCTCGAAGGCGTTTAGTTCGTTCCTAAACGGAATAATAAAAGGGCCGCTGCAATTGCAGCGGCCCTTTTATTTTGAACGTGTTCAGGGTTTCGTCTGAATAGGTGTGTGGCTCCCGGGCCTGGATTCGAACCAGGGTTGGAGGCTTCAAAGGCCCCTGTCCTACCACTGAACGACCCGGGATCGCGGTGTTCAAGGATACGCGATGTCGTCTTGCCAGTGGCACGTATTCTCCGGCAAGTTCGGTGTTGGCTTTGGTGTCAGGCGCCGGGCGTGTCCCGGTTGCCCCGATTACGTCAGGGCAGAACCTGGCACACAGGAAGCTGGGCTGGGCAGACGTTTTGCGGGCTGGGCGGACGGGGGCCAGGGCAGATCGCGAATGAAGAGCCTGGGCCCTTCCTCAGCGAGCCGGAGTCCTGTGGGCGCACGCGCGAGCGCCGCGGGCAGACGAGAGGGCGGGGGAGGGAGGAGAAACGGGCTAGGCTACAGCATCGGTTTCGATGTCAGATTCTGAAGCGGATACGTCTTCGTCCCGGATGATTTCATTGCGACGTTTGCGAAGCACGGCGACTGCTCTGGCCTCGGGAGATTCGGGATCTGAGTCAGTTACATCGGTTCCAAGGTATACGTCAACCACACCGCCCTGGTTTGCATCGGCAATTTCTTCGTCAGAGGAAATCGGCAGCAAGATCGTAAAAGATGTCCCCACGCCGGGTTCGCTGTCAATTGAGATGGTGCCACCGTGCATGGAGACGATTCGCTTCACAAGTGAGAGGCCCAGCCCGGTGCCTGGCACCTCCCAGTTCTCCTCGGTGCGGGAGCGGAAAAACGTTTCAAAAATGCGTTCCTGGTCCGCCTTTGAAATGCCGTATCCGTTATCGCTGACAACGATTTCGGCTGCTCCGTCTACCGGCGAGATCTCGATGCTGATATCCGCACCGACCGGCGAGTACTTCACAGCGTTCTCGATAAGGTTTGAGACGACCTGCGTGATCTTCTCCTTATCGGCGATCAGTTCGATGCCTTCGGTTACGTCGGCAGTGATCTGCTGCTCTTTGGCTGAGACTAACGGCTCGAGACTTTCGACCAGGTCGAGGACCATTTCACCGAGGTCGAAGTTCACTTTTGCCAGCGAGAATGCAGCGCTTTCTATCTTGGAGATATCGAGGAGGTCGGAAATTAGCTTGTTGAGGTGAGTAGCGTTACGACGGATCACCCCGATTTGTGTCACCTGCTTTTCGATGAGATTGCCCTCGCTGTTTCGGCCGAGAATATCGGTGTATGCCGAAATGGCGGTCAGCGGCGTGCGCAGCTCATGCGAGACCATCGCGAGGAACTGGCTCTTGGCTTCGTTGACCCGCTCGAGTTCAGCGCTCTTGGCTTCCAGCAGCGAGTGCTTTTCTCGTGATTCAGCAAGCTCCAGCGCCTGCTCGTGCGACATCGCATTCTGGATAGCTGGCGTGACCTGGGCCGCGACCTGCGCGACCAGGCTGAGGTCGTTGTCTGTGTAGGCATTTCCGTCACGGTTCATGATCGTCAGATAACCGATATGCCCGGACGCCTGGGTCCCCAGCGGCACCTCGATAAGCGAGTTGAGCCTGGCCTTTTTCATGGCCTTGCCAAGCGGCCCTCGAGGTCGGGCGCCCAGTGATCGGCCCGACCATGTGTCGGGATCCTGCCAGCTATCGGGGCTTTCGGGGTCGCGTTCCGGGATGCTAAATTCGACGCCGATCGAAAATGCCTGCCACTTTCGATCATCGTCGCGCTGCACGCTCGACACGGTCAGGTGGTCGTACCTGACCAGCACGGCCAGTTGGTCGGAGACACGTTCGAAAACGCGCTGGAGTTCAAGGTCTTCACTGACTGCAACTGAAATGGCCGCTAACGATCGCTTGATTTCGGCTTCCTTTTGCTGCCGTCCGTACATGCGCGCCGATTGCAGAGCGCCGGCCAGCTGATCGGCGACTCGGGTCAGCAACTCAACGTTTTCGGCAGTGTAGGCGTCCACGGATTCCGAGCGCACCGTTAAAATTCCCACGACCTGGCCCAGCATCGTCATCGGAACGGCTATGAACGTTCCCCACTCTTTGGAGTTGAGTTGATCTGAGGAATAGTGTTGCCGCAGATCGTCGAGTTCCTCGCCCGATGCGAAAAGGGGCAGCATTTCGAGCGCGACGCTTTCTTCGATGGAGCCCGAGTACGTGAAACGCTCGTTGATCGAGTGATCTTTGTCGGCCTTTATCCAGGAGAGTCTCAGTGCACCACCGGTTACTGAACGGTCGAGGGATGCTATTTCGAGCCTGGCAATATCCATTTGGTGAGATAGTTCTTCGGCGATCGGTCCGATTGCCGCCGAGAATTCGACGACCGAACTGGCTTCGCGTGCTACGTTTGCGAGCAGTTGACGTTCGGTCGATTCCCGCTGCAAGTCGGCATGCAACTGAAGGTTCGAGATGGTCCCGGCCACGTGTCCTGCGACCTGGCCCAGCAAGTCGATATCGTCGAAGGAGAAGGCATCGGGCCGAGAGCTGGCGAGCAGCAGGGCGCCAATGCGGGTAGAACCCGCCACGAGCGGAACAATCACGATCGCTTTAGTGTTGTTTTCGGACCAGCCGAGCGGCGCGAGATCGCCTGAGACGATATCGGTGAGTTCATCAGCGGTCACCAGGACAGGTGCCTGCGTTTCGAAAGCGTCCTGAAACGCATCGGCCTCAAATTTGATGATCTGCTGTGGCGAGCCGGGCGCTGCCGGTGCCGCATGGATGATGTGATGCTGGTCCGATCCATCGTTTGTGGCGCAGATTGCGACCCGTTCGGTTGGTACGGACCGCATTACAGCCAACGAGAATTGCTCGCACACCGACTGGATGTCCAGCGACGAACTGATGATCCGGCCGATGTCGGAAAGCAGTTCGCGGACAGTCGATTCGTTATCTTCCGCAGACTCTGCCGATTCGTACTCGACACTCATGACCATGGCCAGGTAGGCATCGGATATTTCACCGGTACCGTTGGCGTCAAAACTCGCGGGACCGAGGAAGACATCGACAGGGTTGATCGCACCCGATGCGGTTTCGGCAGTCAGGCTCAGGGTCAGCCCGCGCGGTGCGGGCGGCCACGCGTATGCGGGCACGAGAAAATCTGCCGGCTTGCCAATGAGTTCGTCGCGCGCGTAGCCGAACTCGTCCACGCAGGCTGAATTGACTGCGAGAACCTTGCGATCGGAAGAAATCACCAGCGCAGAGGTTGGCAGCGCCTCAATCCAACCCCACTCGGTGCGCGGTCTGTTTTTCCTGGAATCGTCCATTATTTCAAGATTGGCGCATTACGGCTATGGCAGGTCAGGAGGGGCGTAGTGCGATAGTCCTATGGATGGTTCAGAAAGTTTCGTATTCGGCTGGTATTCACCGGCTATCCTCGATCATGTATTCACAATGGCAGGAAAGTGACTGTGCACACTAACAATCGATTTGGGGATTTTCTCGTAGCGTCACCGGTGCCTTGCGTGGCATTGTCGAACTGTGAAGATGGCGCACCATACATTCGGGCCATCGGTCTTTGAGTGCAAAAAGCTGGAAACCGACAAGCATGCGTGATCCGCGAATCGATGAGATTCTCGAGCGAATCGACGAGGTCGATTCAAAGGGCAAGCCGATCCGGGTTGCAGACATGGCGCGCGAGGTGAACGACTACCTTGTCGAGATAGAAAAGCTCCGTTCGGAAGTCGACATCGCAACGCGGCAGGTCGTATATCTCTCCGGGCGAGAGCAGGCGATGCGGCAGTTGTCGGTGTCGGTCGCACAAACCGCCGGTGCGAACGCGCTCGCGCCGCGCATGGACGAAATCGAGTACGATTTCGAGTATCAGCGTGAACGGCTCGAAACGGTTTCAGCCAATCTCAAAGCGCGCCAGAGCATGGTCAAGAAAACGCAGCAGCTTATTTCGGCTCGAATAAGCTCGGTGCAAAAAATCCTTGACACGTACTCGAACTCGTCGCCTGAGGAGCTCGACGCCGGTGCCGGTGCGACCAGCGGTGCGACCGAAGGCACTACGGTCAAGCGTAAGAAGATCATCCGCCGTCGGCGGGTGGTCCGTCGTCGTCGCTAGACGTTTTGCATTCAGGACCGGGCGTTATTCGTTCAGCACCGGGCGTACCCTGGGCGCGGGGAAGCTCCTCGGTTTTAAAGATACGAGGGCAGGCGGCGCTTTTACCCGGGCTGACGCGGGCCTGCGATATCAAAGTTGAGTCGGAGGGACCTGGCAAAAGAGTCCAGTCCATGTTCGCCCACGTAACCCCGGTAGTTCAGGGCTGGGACGCTGTACGATAAAACACTTCGTGCTAATGCCAGCGCCAACCGGGTGCCGACGCTAGTCTCGACCGGGTGCTAACGCCAGCGCCGACCTTAAGCGAGCTTTATGACAGCCGGTTCAACCCCGAAATCGCCGCCGTTGCTCCAGGTGCGAGACCTCCGCACTTCGTTCAACACGCCCGATGGCAAGATAACCGCGGTGGCAGGCGTATCGTTTGAGATTGATCATGGTGAGACTCTGGGCCTTGTTGGCGAGAGTGGCTGCGGCAAAAGCGTCACCGCGCTATCGATAATGCGGCTCGTGCCGAACCCCCCCGGTGAGATCGAAAATGGCGAGGTCCTGTTCGAGGGTGTGGACCTGCTCAAGCTTTCCGATCGGGAAATGCAGGCGGTCCGCGGGGCCGGCATCGGGATGATCTTCCAGGAGCCGATGTCGTCGCTCAACCCGGTGCTCAGCATAGGTCGACAGATCACCGAGCCGCTCGAAGTGCACCTGGGCCTGGGCAAGTCTGCCGCGCGAGACCGGGCGGCCGAACTTCTGAACATGGTGGGCATCGCCGACTCTGTGCAGCGACTGGGCGACTACCCTCACCAGTTGAGCGGTGGTCAGCGGCAAAGGGTGATGATCGCGATCGCTCTCAGTTGCGAACCCAAATTGCTTATCGCAGACGAGGCGACGACGGCCCTGGACGTGACGATCCAGGCGCAGATTCTCGAGTTGATGAAGGAACTGACTTCCCATCTCGGGACAGCGCTCTTGATCATCACACACAACCTCGGGATCATCGCCCGTTACGCCGACCGGCTTAATGTCATGTACGCCGGGAAGATCCGCGAATCGGGAACGGCCGAGCAGGTCTACCTGAACCCCGGTCACCCGTACACGATTGGTCTGCTCAACTCGGTCCCGCGGCTGGACCGCCCGCCGACCGACCGGCTCGACCCGATCCCGGGTGAAATACCCGATGCGAGCGACTTGCCGACCGGATGTGCATTCAGGCCCCGCTGCCGGTGGGCGACTGAGCGGTGCGAGGATAGCGAACCGCCGTTGGAGGAGGTCGGTCAGCAAATCGGGGAGCCAGTTTCGGAGCGCACAGGTGATCGGCAACATGTGGCGTGTTTCGAGTCAAATGCCGTTGCAGCTTCGGTAGGGGTGGCCCAGACATGACGGTTGAGACCCACAGGGCCCAGGGGACGAAAGGACGAGAAGACTCAAACGCCTTTGACACAGTTGGCCTATCAGGAACCGCACCTCTCCTGAGTGTGAGAAACCTGAGCGTTCACTATCCGATCAAGCGTGGCTTCGTTGTCCGGCGCGAGGTTGCGCGCGTCAGGGCAGTCGATGGTATTTCGTTCGATATACGCGCTGGCGAAACCCTGGGACTTGTCGGCGAGAGCGGCTCCGGCAAGACGACCGCTGCCAAGGCCGTGATCCAACTGAAGAAGCCCGATAGCGGCAGCATCATGTTCGAAGGCCGGGAACTGGTGGGCCTGTCGGCTTCGGCCATGCGACCGATCAGGCGAAAAATGGGCATGGTGTTTCAGGACCCGTACGGCTCGCTGAACCCGAGAATGCGGGCGGGCGACATCGTTGGCGAACCGCTTAAGGTGCACGGTCTGGCAGAATCGGGTGACGACTATCGTTCGCAGGTGGCTGCGCTGCTTTCGACTGTCGGGCTGAGTCCTGGAATGGCCGAACGCTACCCGAACGAGTTCAGCGGCGGTCAGCGTCAGCGTCTGGGGGTAGCGCGCGCGATAGCTGCAAAGCCAAGCCTGCTTATCCTGGATGAGGCGGTCTCGGCGCTCGATGTGTCGATCCAGGCGCAAATCTTGAACCTGCTCCAGGACCTGCAGGAGCAGTACAACCTTGCCTACCTGTTCATTGCCCACGACCTGTCGGTAGTGAGGCACATTAGCGACAGGGTTGCTGTGATGTATCTGGGCAGGATCGTCGAAACGGCCGACAGCGAGGACCTTTACGATAGACCCCTGCACCCGTACACGCAGGCGTTGCTTTCGGCGATACCAACGCCGAATCCTATTCACGAGCGGTCGCGCGACCGGATCATCCTGAAGGGCGACCTGCCGAGTCCAATGGCGCCACCGTCAGGATGCCATTTCCACACACGCTGCCCGATCGCCGCCGACGTGTGTTCGCTGACCGACCCCGAGTTACGGCGTCTTGCGCCGAACCAGTCAGCAGCCTGCCTGCTGGCTTCCGGTTACGAGACGGCGGTCCGTTAGGGCCTGGAGTGAGAGGCGGTGGAGTGGGTTACCTGTGGGCGGTGACCGATGGTATGGTTCGGCCGGTGCACCGGCGCGCGCCCCCGCGCCAAGACACGAGGAGATCCAACATGACCACAGTACACGACCGCGGCGGCTGGCCTACCGATGAGCCGATCGATCGCGAGGAGCACGAGTGGGCGGACTGGGAGCGTCAGACGCGATCGCTCATCGGTGTTCTCGATGCCAAAGGGATCATGAATGTCGATCAGATGCGGCGGGGCATCGAGTCGATGGACACAGCCGAATATGAATCTGCCGCCTATTTCGAGCGCTGGTCGGCGAGCATGGAGACCGTACTCGTTGAGCAGGGCGTGCTGACCACCGAAGAGATCGATGAACGGACGCAGGCGCTGCGTGACCGTTGGGGCTATACCGGATGAGAGAGGCTGCTGCTGCCATGCCCGCCTTTTCCGCGGGTGACCGCGTTCGCGTTCGTGACGAGACGCCGCGGCATCACCACCGGACTCCTCAATACGTCAAGGCGCGGCGCGGACGTGTGGTGGAATTTATTGGTGCGTACCTGAACTCCGAGACACGCGCCCATGGTGGCGACGGGCTGCCTCGGGTGCCGATGTACCGTGTCGAATTCGACATGACGGAACTGTGGAGCGAATACACGGCGTCGGCAACCGACAAGGTGTGGATAGACCTGTATGAGCACTGGATCGAGCACGACCGAGGAACAGGGGACTAAACGATGAGCAACCACGAGGGCGAGTTTTACGACACTGGCTGGCGTCCGAAGAATGACGTGCACAGGGACGAGGACGGACGGCCCCACGATCATCCTGGTCTTCAAGAGGACACATCACTTGGCGTCCGCGCCGCGCGGGCCCTGGCCATGCACGAGTTACTGGTCGAAAAAGGCGTAATCGGCCCCAGCGACGTTGACGAAGACATCGCAGCGCGCGGCAACGTGGTGCCTGGCAACGGTGCAGCTCTGGTGGCGAAGGCATGGGTCGCCCCGGAGTTTAAGGCCACGCTGCTTGCGCATCCGAAGCAAACCATTGCCGAGGCAGGCTTCGTTCCGGAGCACAACGCGGACATCATCGTGCTGGAGAACACCTCGGATGTGCAGTACATGGTGGTCTGCACACTCTGCTCCTGCTACCCGGGCCGGCTGCTCGGGCCGCCCCCCGACTGGTACAAGAGCCTGGAGTACAGGTCCCGGGCGGTCAGAGAGCCGAGAAAGATCATGTCGGAGTTTGGCCTGGAGCTGGCGGAAGATGTTGAGGTCCGCGTCGTCGACAGCAACTCGGAACTGCGGTTCTTTGTGATTCCACTGCGCCCTCCCGGCACCGAAGGGTGGAGCGAAGATGAGCTGGCAAATCTGGTCACTCGCGACAGCATGATTGGCGTGTCGGCGGCTTTGACACCGGACGCTGTAAATGCGTAAGGCGAAAACGACGCAGGGGTGCGCATCGAGGCCTGTGGCTGGTGATCGTGGCTCCGGACCAGGCGGCGGCGTGCTTGCTGGCTGAGGGTTACGATACGGCGGGGGTGGTTAGCTGTTGCTCGCCAGTTGTTGCGAGGGAGGAACTAACGTCCGCGACCCACACTGTACAGCCGGGCACATGGTTCCCGCTTTAGACCGGGGACATGGGTCCCGGTTTATTGCTTCCATTCGGGTGCGATTCTAACCAGTTGGTGGGTCGATTGGTCCATCAAACACAGCTTCAATGGCCCGAAGTAGATCGCCAGGTGGCGCTCGCTCTCCGGGACCAGTCCCACCGGCTCGCCAACAAGCGCCTCGCTCAGGTATATCAGCCCCCCTTTCCACTTGATCTCGCCGCTCGTCCGCACGCGCCGCACGGTCATCTCTGATGCGTACTCGATCTCTCTTATCCGGGACGGGTAGCTGCGTTCGGATGGCCGGTAAAGGCTCGCCGGGGGGTTCTGCCCGAGAGCCTCGTGCGGTCGTTCCTCGTTGAACTCAAGCCTGAAGCTATCGAACACCTTCTGCTGAGCAGGCATGTTGGGCATTGGCCTCGCGATGGTTTCTGCCTTCAGAGTGCGGTGCATCCGTTCGTGCCGACCGTTTTCTTCCGGGTGACCAGGCCTGATC
>JADFLG010000049.1 GCA_022564545.1 Chloroflexota bacterium
TCTCACAATACCGTTCGACCCACTTGCGTCCAGTCTTGCGGCTCACTCCAAAACGCCTGCACACCGCGGCCAGGGAGTCCTCCCCCCGACGATATGCCACTATAAAGCTCATTCGTTGGTCCAACACTTGGATATCCTTCCAGGGCATCGCACACCTCCTGAGAAGTAAGGTGAACGTTACCCACTGAAACTGCTACCCATGTGCCCGGTCAGAAGTGGAACCCATGTGCCCGGCTTGTACCCACCCTAACCCTCTCCCTCGCAGGGAGAGGGGATCGGCCTACTGCCACAACCGTCCTAAAACGGTATGCCCCAGAGGCCCATCCATTCGGTAAGAGACTTTTCAACGACCAGGCCATGTTTGCGCAGGTCGTTGCCGAGCCTGGCTTCAGTCGGCCTGTCACGCTCCCCCTCGCTCTCGCCGGTCGGGACGAAAGGATAAAAGGCTTTGCGGTCGTATCTATATATCCAGTATGTACGGAGGCCAGACCGGTATGTGTTGTCTTCAACCGTTCCGGTGAAATACAGCTCGAACACAGCGGCCAGTAGCCTGTCGCCGGCGCCGTTGGCCCCTATGGCATTGCCGACAGTGTAGATGCTCGACACCAGGTCGCCGAAATTCCCGTCATCGAGCACGATCCACCGCATGCCGCGGTCGTCATCCTTGATTTCGAATGCCGTTTTGGTGGCGCCGTCCCCCTGGTACAGCACCATGTTCAACTCAGTTTCGATATCTTGCAGGAAGGCGTTGTCATCGCTATCCCGGTAAATTACGCCCGCCCTTCTCGACGGCGTGATCTCCCCCAGCGATTGGAGTTTCGCTTCTGCCTTGACTACGGTCGAGAGTGCCGACCAGTCGGATTTTGGAACCTTGCCGCCGCTGAACCACCCCACGCTATCGCAACCCGTATCGCATCCGCTGTTCAAGCTCGCGAAGCCGTCTGATTCGTTCTTTCAGCGGCGGGTGAGTCGAAAACAGGTGCATCGAACCCTGGCCCTTCAACGCAGCCGGAATTATCAGGAACGCGTTCGCGGTCTGGAGCTTTCTGAGGTCTTTGTCGGGAATGTTTGCAACGGTGCCGCTGATCTTTTCCAGCGCGTCCGCCAGCGCACCCGGGTCGCCGGATATCTCGGCTCCCGTATGGTCTGCGCCGTATTCGCGGTACCGGGTAAGGGCCAGGACAAGCAGTTGCCCGATGAAATAAACGATGATCGTCACCATGTAGACCATCATGATGCCGCCACCGCCACCGCTCCGGCGTCCGCCCATTCCGCCAAACAGCATGTTCCAGAACAGCATCGTCATCAGGAAGCTGGTGAGCGTGACCAGGAAGTTTGCAATGGCCAGCACCCGCATGTCGCGGTTGGCTACGTGTGCAAGCTCGTGACCGATCACCGCCTGGAGCTCTCGCTCGCTCAGTCGCTGCTGGATACCGGTGGTCACCGCCACGAGGGCGTTCTTCGGGTTGCGGCCAGTGGCGAAGGCGTTGGGAATTGCAGTGTCGATGATCGCCACCTTGGGCATTGGCATCTCGTATCGGTCGGCGAGCGTCTTGATCATCCGGTGCAACGCTGGTTCCTGCTCGGCCGAGACCTGCTTCGCCCCGGTCGACATCAAGATCAACCGGTCTGACATGTAGTACTGGACTACCAGCATCACGCCGACGATTCCGCCAATAATTATGAAATGCAATCCCGCGGCCAGCATGAACAGGGCGAATGCCGCGTACAGGATCCCGAGCATGAACATCGTGAAGTACATGCGTGTGACCAGCCCGCGGTCTTTTCGGAATTTTCTAGTTGTTAATGAACTCAACTCGATTACCTCACATGTGCAGCAGGTAAGTCCTGATCGATCTTGCACGTAGAATCTTACCCGAGTGGCGTGCGGATACGGGATCAATTGCCTGCCCGCACTCGCACCACCGGCCAGAGTCGTGCACCGGGTATGTTGATCAGTACGGAAATGGAGTCTCGATAGATTGACCGAACCACCGAATCAAGTCTCGTCGCAAAAAAACCCGGAGGAAATCACGAACTCCGAACTTGAACATATCGAGCAAGCCGTAACCCGCGCCGCACGGGAGGCCGGGAAGTTTGTAGCGAGCCGATTCGAAGGGGTCCTCGAGGTTTCGGCCAAAGGCGGCATTCCCGGCAAAGACCTCGTGACCGACGTCGACGAGGCGAGCCAGAAACTGATCGCCGAAATTATGGCCGAGACCTGCCCGTCGCACATGTTGCTCGGGGAAGAAGACCCGCCCGACGAAGAACCCGCCGCAGCCGATTGGATCTGGATAGTGGACCCGGTAGACGGCACCACCAACTTCGTAAACTCATCGGTCGTCCACGTGGTGTCGGTCGCAGCGTTGTTTCGAGGCGTTCCTGTGGCCGCAGCAATGTGGATTCCCTGGCCGAACAATGATGGTTTTCTGGTGATGCGCGCCCGCTCCGGAAACGGTACGTGGATGGACGGCTCCCATGACAGGGTGCGGGTCCACCCTGCAAGCGATTCCGGGGCGCCGGTGCCGGGCGTCCTGTCGGCCAGTCCGGGTTGGCTCCGCAGAATGTTCGACGTGCGGGAACCTCTCAAAGGTAATTTCGGCGAAAACCGAATCGGCGGCAGTGCCTGCTACGAACAGTTCATGGTGGCGAAGGGTTCGATGCAGTATTCAATTACCGGCTTCGCTCGCACATGGGACTTCGCGGCAGGAATACTGCTGGTAAAGGAAGCGGGCGGCAAAGTGCTGGCGGTGAATTCAAACCGCAACTTCGAGGAGTTCGGGGGCTGGGGCCAAAACTACGCAAACGACCCGGCCACCTACGGTCGGTTGAGGAAGTGGCGCGGGCTGCTGCTGCTTGGGGCACCGGCAACGGTCGAATTTGTAGCGGCAAACCTTAAGCCGCGTAACTCATGGAACGCCGGCCTGCTTGGCCGGGTCAGGTCAGCGGCCGGCCGGCTGTTTCCTTCTCCCCGGAGAAGGCCAGGCTGAGGGGAAAGTTTTCGACAATGGTGAGGGGTGCCACCGAAAGCGTATTGACTACCGAGCAACGTTCCACTCATCCCCACCCTCCCTCGAAGGTGAGGGAGTCAGGTGGACGCGCAGGCATGGTCGCTTCCTTCTCCCCGGAGAAGGCCAGGCTGAAGGGAAAGTTTTCGACAATGGTGGGGGGTGCCTTCAAAAGTCTGTTGTCTACAGAGCAACTATCCCCCGCGCCGCGCCCCGATAACATCCGGACGCCCGCATACCAGAGGAGAGAGGTATTTAAAAATAGTCCCTCAGCGTGGTCCAGCCGCTATCGGAACAGCTTCCGAATCGCACCCGGCCAGCCTGTCTTTCAACCCTCGACAACTACCTGCGGGTAGAAAGCAACATGATCTTTAATGTTGGATGCCGCGTCCGAAGGCTGCGGGTAGTACCAGGCGACGTCTCTGGCTTCCTGGCCATTGACCTTCACTGAGTAGTAACTGGCCAATCCCTTCCACGGACAGGTTGTATTAAGTTTGCTGTCGGCGAAAAATTCCCGCTTGATCGACTCGGGTGGAAAGTAAATATTGCCTTCTACAACTTCGTAATCTTCGGTCTCTGCGATGACAGTGCCGTTGAATAATGCCTTTACCATTCGGCTGGTCCCCACGCTTCTAGCGCCCGCAGTGCAGCAGGCGCGATCGTTGCTCAATACTCTGCAATCGGTGATTCGGCGATGATCTGTGCATGATCACCCGGAAAATGAGATGCACATGACCCGCGTTCAGGTGCGAATTGGTCGGCCTGCCGGTGCCGCGCCGTTATCCAGTGGGGTGCATCTGATGCTTTAGGTTGCCCGGACACGAGACAGCCTGAAATAGGCGTTGCACAATCACATGCATCGCCTTTGAGTACGGAGCACCCCCATTCAATGTCTGAAACGTTTGATGTCGTCATTATCGGTGCCGGCCCCGCGGGCGAGATCGTTGGCGAGAGGGCGGTAAAGGCCGGATTAAGCGCGGTTGTCGTAGAAAATGAACTGGTTGGCGGCGAGTGCAGCTACTGGGCCTGCATGCCGAGCAAGGTGCTGCTACGGCCCGGTGAGGCGCTGCGGGCAGTGCGCCGAGTGCCCGGAGCCCGCAGGGCTGTGACCGGTGAGATAGACCTGGCCGAAGCGCTGAAGCGGCGCGACGACATGATCTCGGACCTCGACGACAAGTGGCAGGTGAAGTGGCTCGACGACACCAACATTGACCTGATCCGCGGGCACGCACGGATCACCGGCGAAAAACTTGTCGGGGTAACGGCTAAAGACGGCAACGTGACCGAAGTTGGCGCCAACAAGGCAGTCGTAATTGCGACCGGATCGGTCCCAACTTCACCCCCTATTCCCGGACTTGCCGAATCGGAACCCTGGGACTCCCGGGTGATCACCAACCTGGCCGAACCTCCCGAAAGCCTGATCATCATTGGCGGTGGGGTCGTCGGGGTCGAAATGGCCCAGGCGTGGAAAGACCTCGGGACCAGGGACGTAACGATCCTTGAACGAGACCCTCGATTGCTGGCCCGGGAAGAGCCCTTCGCAGGTGATCACATCGAGAAAGTGTTCACGGAAGAGTACGGAATCAAGGTACTGACCGGAGCCGATTGCACAAGAGTCGAACGTGTGAACGGCAAAGTCGTGGTTACATGCGATGACAGGCCGATCGAGGCCGACGAGGTTCTTGTGGCTACCGGTCGAAGAGCAAACACGTCGGACATCGGGCTTGAAAAGGTCGGACTCGAGCCTGGCAGGTTTGTTCCGGTCGACGACCAGATGCGGGTAACGGCAGTAGAAGGCGGATGGCTGTTCGCGGTTGGAGATGCTAACGGCCGCAGCATGCTGACCCATGATGGCAAGTACCAGGGGAGAATCGCCGGCGATGTCATCGGCGGCAAAGACATTCATGCCTATGGCGACATCATGGCTTCGCCCCGCGTTGTATTCACCGACCCGCACGTCGCGGCTGTCGGGCTAACTGAAGCCGCGGCGAAAGAAAAAGGGCTTAACGTGAGGGCAGTCGATTACGGATTCGGCTCGACCGCCGGGGCCGCCACGTTCGCCGAGGGCATCGAAGGCAATGTGCGAATCGTCGTGGACGAAGACTCCCGGACCATAGTCGGTGCGACATTCGTAGGGCCTGGTTCCGGGGAAATGTTGCATGCTGCGACGATTGCGATCGTCAGCAAGATCACACTCGACGATCTATGGCACGCCACTCCGGCGTTCCCAACGATCAGCGAATTCTGGCTAAGACTGTTAGAGGCTTACGGACTCTAATGGGCTGAAGTCCCAAACCCGAGCGCACACATTTTTACAGGAGATATAAAGGACGACTACCGCGGCTAGCCCTTCGAATATGGTGAATTCAAAACCGACGACGGCTGGATGCAATACGCCCTTGCGGGGCCAGGACTTGCCTACCACGATGAACCTGTCGCGACACCGCCAGGGTTCATCTTATCCTGACTGGACCTTACCGGGAATTGCATCGCCTGTCGATCAGGTGCATCATATATATCGCTATACCGGCTGACTGGCCGATTTTATTTGAAAGGACCGGGTGGATGTCCCGGGAGGGCACAGAAGAATACCCGCCAGAGCGGCATCCGACGATCAGCGACACCGCAGAAATCAACTTCTCGGTCCCGTGTTTGTATTCACCAACCCGTACGTCGCCACTGTCGGACCCGCCGAAGCTGAAGCTACTGAAAAGGAATTAACGTAAGGCGAGTTGATTACGGATTCGGTTGGACCGGCAGTGCCGCCAGGTTCGCCGGGGGCATCGAAGGCAATGTACGAATCTTGGTGGACGAAGATACCCGGATTACGGTTGGTGCGAAATTCGTGAGGCCCGGTCCCGGAAAAGTGTTACAAGTTGCAACTATTTGAATCACCCGCAGAATCACACTCGACGATCTATGGCACGCCACTCCGGCGTTCCCAACGATCAGCGAATTCTGGCTTAGACTGCTCGAGGCTTACGGACTCTGAAGGGCTGAGGTCCCGGGCCCGGCGCACAAATTTTTACAGGAGACATACAGGATGACTACCACGGCCACCACGCCGAAAACAGTAAATCCAGACCCGCAATCGGCTGACGAGTTGATCGCGTACTACCAGCACGTCCGTGCGTTCACCGAAAAAATTTGCGCCCCGATGGTTACCGAGGACTACGTCATTCAGTCGATGCCCGACGTAAGCCCGACCAAGTGGCACCTGGCCCACACGACCTGGTTCTTCGAAACCTTCATTCTGGGCAACAACTACCCGAACTACGAACCGCTGAACAAGCAGTACAACTACCTGTTCAACTCGTACTACAACGCCGTTGGCGAACAATTCTGTCGACCCCGGCGTGGTCAAATTTCTCGCCCAACGGTTAGCGAAGTCTACGAATACCGTCACTATGTCGATGAGAAAATGGCCGATCTAATCGGTCGCCTTGGCCGGGATGGGGCCCTCGATTCCATCCGGGACCTGGTCATCCTGGGTGCTAACCACGAGCAGCAGCACCAGGAGCTGATGGTTACCGACATCAAGCATGTTCTTTCAATGAACCCGCTCCGGCCCACCCTGTACGAACGAGCTGAAGACGCGGACCCTGTCGGGGTCCCAGGGCTCGAATGGCTCAGGTACGAGGAAGGCGTGTACAACATTGGCTTGAACTCCCCTCGATTTTCATTCGATAACGAAGGTCCAGAGCATAAAGAATATGTGAATGCATTCGAGATCGGCTCCCGGCTCGTCACCAACGGCGAGTTCCTCGAATTTATGAACGATGGCGGCTACCAGCGGCCCGATCTGTGGCTTTCGCTGGGCTGGGCCGAGGTACAGGAAAACAATCTGAAAGAGCACGACTGGGAGAAGTTCGACAAGCCTTTGTACTGGTTCAAGACCGACGACGGCTGGATGCAGTACACCCTTGCGGGGCCAAGACGTGTCCACCCCGATGAGCCCGTGGTGCACGTGAGCTACTTCGAGGCCGATGCCTGCGCCCGGTGGGCAGGTGCCCGGCTGGCTACCGAGTCGGAATGGGAAGTCGCCTCGGCAGACGCCGAAGTCGAGGGCGGGACGTTTTCAGACAGCTTCCGGCTCCACCCACGCCCACTCCCGCTCGATGCCCCGGGCGGTCGTCTTCACCAGATGTTCGGCGATGTCTGGGAGTGGACCGGCAGCGCATACAGCCCGTACCCCGGCTACACGGTTTCCGAGGGTGCGCTGGGCGAGTACAACGGCAAGTTCATGGCTAACCAGATAGTGCTGCGGGGCGGTTCGTGCGCAACGCCGCAAAGTCACATACGGCCAACCTACCGAAACTTTTTTTATGCGCCCAACAAGTGGCAGTTCATGGGCTTCCGACTTACCCGCGACGCCGAATAACACCACGCATCACGATTGCCAGTCCCAATCAAAAACAACGACATGAGGAACATTCAGTAAATGACGATACTGTCGACAATCCCCGAAGCAGTAGTTGCACCTCAAACGATGCTGGACGATGTTGTAGCCGGACTGTCGCAACGGCAGAAAACGCTGCCCAGCAAGTACTTCTACGACGTGCGTGGGTCAAAATTATTCGACGATATCTGCGAGCTGGACGAGTACTACGTCGCGCGTGTCGAGAGCACGCTCATGGCCGAGCATGTGGACGAGATTGTGTCTGCCATTGGGCCCGAGGTCCTTCTTATCGAATACGGAAGCGGGAGCTCCTCGAAGACTCGACTGCTTCTCAGAAACCTCGACCGGCCTGTCGGATATGTCCCGATCGACATATCGAGCGACTACCTGTCGCAGGTCGGGTTGGCCCTGCAGGCCGAGTTCCCGAAAATCGAGATAATGCCCGTTGCCGTTGATTTCACCAGGGCTTTCGACGTGCCGACTCCGTGTAGGCCCGAAATGAAACGGGTTGTCTACTTCCCCGGGTCGACGATCGGTAATTTCCAGCGCAAAGAGGCCCAATCCCTGCTGGCCGGAATGGCCGATCTGGCAGGCGGCAACGGCGGGGTGTTAATTGGCATCGATCTCGATAAAGACCGCGACGTCTTGCACGCCGCCTACAACGATTCAGAGGGCGTAACGGCGCAGTTCAACCTGAACATGCTGAGGCGGATCAACCGGGAGTTGGGCGCCTGTTTCGATCCGCGTAATTTCAGGCACAGGGCAATCTTCAACGAAGCCGATTCATGCATCGAAATGCACCTTGTCTCTACGTGCCATCAAACCGTCAATGTCTGCAATTATTCGTTCGAGTTCCAGGAGAACGAGACTATTCTCACCGAGTACTCGCACAAGTACACATTCCGATCATTCGAGCAAATGGCGAACGAAGCGGGCCTGGTCGTCAAACGCTCCTGGACCGACGCAAACAACATGTTCGCAGTGCTGTACCTGGAGCGGGCGTAGCGGTCCCGAGCGTGTAACTACACTCCTCCCGAGATCCCTCCGCAGGGGTCGGGAAATAAGATTTCACCATGGTCAGCGTTGTTCTACAGGGATCGGGAAATCGACTTTCTCCGGTCAGGTTCCTGCTAGACCATTTGAGACTTATGTGAACACCTAAACGCGGACGCGAGGCTTCCGACCGTAAACGCCCAATTTCCCGACCGTAGTGGAGGGACCTCTGCGCCCAGGCGTTTCGATTGCGCCCCGCCACTAACGAACCGCCCGGAGCACACCCCCACTAACGTCTCAGCGCGGCCCGAAGCGCTGGCATCAGGTCGCCTCGCCGCCCGGTCCCAACACGTTTCAGGCCAAGCCAATCGGCCATCAGTCGCAGCTCATCTGCAAGGTTCGCAGCCACGTAATCGTGGTCGGGGCCGTCTTCGATGAACGCACCCTTTACCCTGAGCACGCTTTTATCTCGTTCCGCTTTCAGGTCCACCCGGGCCACAAGGTCTTCGCCCAGCACGAACGGATACACGTAGTAGCCGTACCGCCGATTCTTTTCGGGAACGTAAATCTCGATCCGGTAAAAGAAATCGAACAGCCGTTCGACGCGGTCTCGGTCCCACACCAGTGGGTCGAACGGGGTCAGCAGCGCACGTGCCGCTGTCGGTCCGGGCGATGCAATATCACCCGGTGCAAAAACTTCTTCATCTTTTGACCAACCCTCGACCCTCACCCGCTGTGCGGTGCCTTCCTCAACGAGCTCGCTGAGTCGTGCCCCCGCATCGGTTTTCTTGATCCGGTAGTAATCGGCGAGATCGGCAACGGTCCCAATGCCATGTGCGCGGACAGCAATGCGCATCATTTCCCTGTGAGATTCCTCGACCGATGGAGTCGAATCGTTCAGATGTTCGCCTGCAATCACTCGTTCGGTCAGGTCGTAGTGCCTTGTGAAATTTTTCCGGTCCGACACCGACAATGCGCCAACCGCGAAGTGCCATTCCATCGCTATTTTGCCCGATGTGTAGCCCCACCACGGACCGCGTCGCTTGCCCGCACCATCCAGCTCCCCGGCCGTCATGGCGCCGCGCTCACGGACCTGATCGAGCACCTCTTCGAGGAAACCGGGTTTTTCTTTTATCAATTCGGCCACACGGTGCCTGGGTTTGTGGCCCGCCATTCTTCGGCGAAATAGACGGTGGTGCTCCACCGGAGCGAACGAAGCGACGTGCGCCCAGGTCTCGAAAACCGATTTCTCGCGGTAGGCCAGTCGGTCCAGCAGGGCCATTTCGTAACTTCCGAGGCGCGAAAACAGCGGCATGTAGTGAGATCGGACGCAAACGTTTACCGAATCGATCTGCAGCAGCCCCATGGCGCGAATCGTGCGGCTTACATCGTCGAGCGTGACCGGACCACCGGAATTTTCTGCAAAACGTCCCGCCGCCAGGCCCTGGGCGCGTATGGCCATGCGTTTGGCGTCCTGCTTCGAGAGAGATAACGTCAATCAGAATTCCTGCATCAGACCATGGGCCACGGCACGTTGGCGTCGGGATCGAGCACAGGATAATGACCAAACTCGATCATCTCTCTGGCGCGTGTCACAATTTCGTCGATTTCGGACCGTTCAAGCAGCTTGAGCAGTTCGGCGTCGAGTTCACCTCCGGATTCGAGAGTCAGGATCAGCGATTCAACGTCGCCCAGTAGTTTGTCCGGGTATCTGGTCCCATTGAACTCGAACATCACCGTTCTTCGACGTGCGAACTGATTGAACGTCAACCCGTGGTCGATTGCCCACAGCCGTCTGTCCTCGGAAACGATGCAAGAGCCACCCTTGCGATCGGCGTTGTGCACCAGGGCGTCGAACATCGCTATGTCTTTGAAATCGTCCAGTCGTTCGTCTCGGAGGGAAAAAAAGTCGTCTCCGGCACCCGAAGTTTCAGCAGCATCGATAAACAACTGCACGCTGCCCTCGCCGTGAGGTCCATCCCTTATCACCGTCGGCGGGATTCTCGGCCATCCCAGCTCTCTCGACACGAGGTATGCTGCGCGCTCACGGTATTGGAGCGTCCCTTCGGGAAAGTCTCGGAGCGGACGCTCCCCAGCCCGGGGCTTGTAAATGCCGTAGATCGATGCGTCCTCGTCGACTTCGTCCGGTCGTATCGGTCGCTCATCTGGCCCTCCTGGTCCGCTGGCCGACGGGGCGATTTCGTCGCCACTCTCAGGCCGGTATTTCTCAGGGTCGGTCAGACGAACAACGAATACGTAGTTCGAACCGCCAGGGTGCAGTCCGATTCCGGTAATTGGCCAGTCGGTGAGCCGCTGGAGCAGGACGCGCTCATCAGGCACACCTGGCTTGAGTTCGACGTCAGGACCCGGCTCACGCGTCACGTCCGGTCGCTACCCATCGGGTCTTCAACCGGGTTGTAGCCGTTGACCTTCACGCAAAAGTGACTTTCGCCGGGGGTGAGCGGGGCCTCACAGAGCGGGCACGGCTTGCGTCCGGCCGCGACTATCTTGATCGACCGGTCGGCGATCTGCTCCGCCTGCACGCGATTGAAACTTATGGTTATCTCCGCGAGCGGTTCGTCGCCTGAATCTTCACGGGGGATATCGCTTGCGACCAGCGTAAAAACGTCCGAGGCCCGATCGTGCCGCAGCGACATTTCGCCTGTCTTGAACTCCACGTGCACAGGCACCGGCGAATCGATGGCCGGAACATCGAACGGTGCGGGATCAGGTGGTGATTCGCGTGTGACGAGAAACTGCTTGACCGAAATTCCGACCTGGAAAAGCTGTTCTTTTTCCATCCACACCACTGCTTCACCACGCTCACTCCGGGCGGTGATGTTGAACGTGCGCTGGCCCGGCTCGCCGATCGTCTCGCAGTGCAAATAGTCGACCAGGCCGAGGTCGTGGCGCTCAAACTCGCTCAAACGGTGCTCCAAGCGTAAGTGCAGGACGAACGTGTACCAGGGTGAACTCGTGATCTACTGGCACATTTTAGGCATGGCGTGGGGCATCGCGCTAATCGCCCGGGGTATTGCTACTTGCGATTCACACTATTTTGCGATTCCTTGTGCTGGCGCGTGAAGTGGTAGAATCGGATCTTAAGGCGTAGCCGGGTCCTGAATATTGTTTCGGGATCCTGCGTAATGGAGACGACTAGGTCGGCCTGAACGGTCAAGCGAGCCCGGTACGGTGAGAGCGGGCACCTGGAAACCGGCTGAAAATCACTCCTGAGCCATTGTCCGAAAGTGGGTCCAATGCCAGTAGTTGAACCTCACGAGTAGGCGCAATCGGGTTCGTGCACCGTTACCAGGCACGGGGGCATAACAGTTGTGCTCTAAACTGAGTGGCCAGTACCCGGAAAACGGGATGCACAAGCGTCTGATAATGATGCGCTGGCAACGAGGGTGGTACCGCGAGTCATATCGACCCGTCCCTTTGTGGGATGGGTTTTTTTGTGCCAGAAAAAGAAGTATTACTGAAGCGCACACAGCGTTTGAAGCGCACATGCTGTCTGAACTGAGCACAAGTGGGAGTTTGAGCGCGCCATGAATTACAAAGTCGAGCTTTACGACACGACACTCCGGGACGGGACCCAGCAGGAAGGAATTTCTCTTTCTGTCGAAGACAAGCTCGCTATCACCGAGCGTCTTGATCAACTCGGCATCGACGTGATCGAGGGCGGGTTCGCCGGTGCAAACCCGAAGGACGATGAGTACTTCCGGCGTGTCCAGTCGCTCGATCTCAAGCACGCGCAAATAGCCGCGTTCGGCAACACTCGCCGGGCCAACGGGGATGCGGCGTCAGACCTCACGCTAAAGGCCCTGCTCGACACAAATGCCCCGGTGCTAACCCTCGTCGGCAAATCGTCGGAATACCAGGTCCGAGTCGTTCTCCAGACATCGCTCGAAGAAAACCTCGCTATGATCGCCGACTCGGTACGCTACCTGAAAGCCCGGGACCGACGCGTCTTTTTCGACGCAGAGCACTTTTTCGACGGCTACAAGCTGGACCGGGACTACGCGTTGCAGACCCTGAGGGTTGCGCTGGACGCCGGAGCTGATCGCATCGTGCTGTGCGACACCAACGGCGGCACCCTGCCGGCCGAGATAGCCCGGATAGTGAGCGAGGTGAAAGGATCACTCGGCGATACCGCGGTTCTCGGAATCCACTCCCACAACGATACCGACACAGCCGTCGCATCGGCCATTGCCGCAATTGAGGCGGGCGCCACCCACGTCCAGGGCTGCATCAACGGTTACGGCGAGCGCACCGGCAACGCCAACATGATCAGCATCATCGGGAACCTGAACCTCAAGATGGGCGTACAGGTGATTTCAGACGAGCAGCTGTCGACGCTGACCGAGGTGTCGAACTTCGTGTCGGAACGGGTCAACCGGCGTCCGTTTCCGTTCCAGCCTTTTGTCGGCTCCAGCGCGTTCGCCCACAAGGGCGGGCTGCACGCTGCCGCTACCGAGAAATCGGCCCAGGCCTACCAGCACATTGAGCCATCGGTCGTTGGGAACGCCAACGACGTCGTCGTATCTGAACTGTCGGGTCGCGGCAACGTCATGCGACGAATTCGCGACATGGGCCTCGAAGCCGAGCTGGATGACGCCGACGCGAGGCGGATTGTGCAGCACGTCAAAGACCAGGAGGCGAAGGGATTTTCATATGAGGGCGCACACGCCTCGTTCGACCTGGTACTCCGCCGGGCCCTCCCAAACTACGAAGCCCCGTACGAACTGGTCGACTTTATGGTGATCGTCGAAAACAGGCGCAGGTCGTCGTTTGGAACGGGCTGGCGCAAGGACGGGGCCGAGCACCCCATGCTTTCTGAGGCCACGGTGAAGGTCCGGATTGGCGACGATGTTCAGCACACGGCAGCCGAGGGGGAGGGACCTGTGGGAGCCCTCGACCAGGCCTTGCGGAAAGCTCTCACCAGCGCATACCCGGAAATTAGCGCGGTGCGCCTTACCGACTACAAGGTGAGGGTGGTCAATGAAGGTGCCGGCACGGGCGCCGTTGTGAGAGTCGTTATCGAATCGGCAGATGACCGCGATGTCTGGCACACCGTCGGCGCTTCATCGAACATCCTGGAAGCAAGCTGGCTGGCGCTGACCGACAGCTTCGAGTGGTGGCTGCTCAAGAACGAAGTGAAGCCAAAGGCGTAGCCGCCCCGCCCGGGCGGCACATAGTCCCCGTTTGGCCGGTCTTTTCGACGCTTGCAGGCTGTCTCAAAATACGTCGCCGTTGTGGTCAGTTCCTTCTCGCTCAGGGAGAGGGAGTTTTCAGGCAGCCCCTGGGTGCTGAACATGTGTTAGCGCGAAACCAATACAATTTCGCGCTGAAGGCCCACCGGTGAAAGGAAGTCGGCATGATCGTCGTAACCGGAGCAGCCGGGCGGCAGGGAAAACGGGTCGTTGAGCGCTTGCTCGGCGATGGGCAGGACGTGGTAGGCACAGACCGCGTCGCAGCCGTATCGCCAGATTTTGAATTTGTTCTGGGCGACCTGTCGGACGCGGGCATGGCGTCGAAGGTGATACGGGGCGCAGATGCCGTAATTCACATGGGGGCAGTTCCCGGGCCCACCAGCGCCGAGCCGTACGAGACGTTCGAGAACAATGTAAGCAGCACCTTCAACGTGATGATGGCCGCGGCAGAACACCGGGTGCGGCGGGTGGTATCTTCATCGAGCGCGTTCGGCATGGGCTGGGCGCACGACCCCGCTGCGTTCGTGCCGCTGTACCTCCCCCTCGACGAGGACCACCCGATGATGCCTTTCGAGCCATACGGACTCTCGAAGCAGGTCGGCGAGGACATCGGGCAAATGATTGCGAGATCGTCCGGCACGTCGGTGGTGAGCCTTCGCTTCACCAACATACCGTTGCCAGAAGTGGTTGCGGAGTTTCCGTGGTCTGCTCCAACGCCGGCCAACCCTCTGACCCTTGTCATGTGGGGATATGCCGATGCCGACGATGTCGCCGAGGCTCACGTCCTGGCGGTCGATGCCGATATCCAGGGCCATGAGGCGTTCCTGCTCGCGCAGCCTCCGTCGAGGTTCAGCGAGCCGACGACGGAGCTTGTGCGGGCCAACTTCGGCGAACGGGTCGAGATTCGCGACGGACTCGAAGGCAATGCGAGCGTCATCAGCACACTGAAGGCGCAACGGATGCTCGGTTGGACGCCGCGTCACGATTGGACGGCTGTACAGCCGTAGGCACGCAGTCGCCCAGAGCCAGACGAAACGCTAATCCGAAGCCCGGTACGGCTGACCGTCGGTCTCAACGACCAGCTCGGTCACTTCAGCGTCACCGTTGATGCTGAATGCCCGAATCACGGGCCGGGTCTTTTCGACCAGCGAGACGATAACGTGCCTTGTCGAAACGCTCGCGACCTCGACTGCGTTTGAAATATCGCTCTTCGACGGATAGCCCTGGGTAAACGTGTGGGAGTGATAAATTGCGACGAACTCCCGCCCGGTTTTCTTCACCTTCTCCTCGGCTTCGACGAGTTCTCCAGCCTGCATTGTGTATCTGCTGACCGGCCTTGGATCGACGTTCGACATTCTGTGGATTTCGTCGGCTTCATCACCAACTCCAAACAGCAGACCGCAACATTCGTTGGGGTCGTCCTGCATTGCGTGAGTTATAAGTTCGGCAATCAGCCGACGCGGAATCTTGATCGACATTAGTCTCGTCTTCTGAAGACCTGCCCACACGTGAACGCCGGGCGGCGCGATTATACGGATAACGGGCGATTGACTTGCCCGTGGAAACACGCGGTTGATCGAATCCAAAATAAAGATGCCAGAATCTCGATGAACCCGGAGTCTGAATGCCAGGTTCTGAATGCCAGGTTCTGAATGAACGAAGAGGCGATAAAACAATCGGCCGGAATTCTCGCACTGACGCGGGTTCGCAACCGGAAGATCGACGGGCTGCCAGACGAGTTCCGCCCGGCCGATCAAGCCGAGGCTTACCAGGTGCAGGAACAACTGCACTCGTTGCTGAACGAGTCCGGTTTTGGCAAGCGGGTCGGCTACAAGATCGGTTGCACGACTCCTGTCATGCAGAACTTTCTTGGCATCGCTAATCCCTGTGCGGGCGGGGTGTTCAACACCTCGACTAATTACGTTGCCACGACCGTGGATTTTGCGAAATACTCCCATCCCGGCGTCGAGTGTGAAATCGCCGCGTTTATCGGTGCCGACCTGGTGCCGGATGACAGGGGTTTTACGCGGGAGTCGGTCGCACCGGCAGTAAAGGCGCTGTTCGGCGCAATCGAGATCGTCGACGACCGGTGGACCGACTACAAGACCGTCGATACACCATCACTGATCGCCGACGACTTCTTTGCATCAGGAATCGTTCTGAGCCAGCCAACCCCGGCAAAAGACGCACCCGATCTCGCAAATGCAGTCGGGCACATGACCATCAACGGTCAGCGCGTCGGGCAGGGCACGACAGGCGATATTCTGGGTCACCCGTTCGAGGCACTGGCATGGCTGGCAAATTCGCTGGCCGCGCGGGGAAAACACCTCGTGGAGGGTGAGATCGTGATGCTGGGCAGCGTTGTCGAAACCCGGTGGGTGACCCCCGGCGACGAGGTCGCCATCGATATCGAAGGCGTCGGCGGCGCACTGGTCAAGTTCGAGTAATGGCGTAAATCGCCTCCGCATTCGCAGTGCCTGGGCAACTTACTCCATGCCCCGGCGTGCCCCGCGGAGCTTGCGCGGGCACACGATTGCGCCTCGCACGCCCGATGCTAAACGATATGATGCCGCTGCGCACTGGACACGCAGTTTGAATGGCGACGGAGCAGACACGTTGAAGATCACCGATGTTGAAGTAATTAAGTGGAACCCCGGCGTCGGCAAGAACTTCATTTTTGTGAAGCTTTCGACCGATGCCGGAATCACCGGCTGGGGCGAGGCGTACACGCAGTCCGACCGCGATATCCAGGTCGAGGCGCACATTGATCAACTCGCCCGTTACCTCGTCGACCGTGACCCGTTTCACATCCGCCACTTCATGCACGTGGCCCACGAGGACTTCGCCACCAAGAGGTCGGCAATGGACCTGCACTGCGCGCTCAGCGGTATCGAAATCGCCATGTGGGACATCGTGGGCAAGGCGGTCGAGCAGCCGATTTACAACCTGCTCGGTGGACCCGTGAGGCCGCGGATCCGTGTTTACGCCAACGGTTGGGGCGGGGGATCGGCGGATGAGGTCGCCGGGAAAGCCGCCGAAATTGTCGAGAAGCGTGGCTTCAACGCACTGAAGTTCGACCCGTTCCCGGGGCCGTGGCGCGAGTACGTCGACCGCCACGAACTTGCCGAGGCCAGCGCCACCGTGGGGAAAGTACGGGAGGCCGTTGGACCTGACGTAGACCTGCTGATCGAGGTACACCGGAGACTCGCTCCAATGAACGCCATCAGGGTTGCCAAACAGATGGAACAGTACGACCCCTACTGGTTCGAGGAGCCGTGCCCGCCCGACAACATCGACGCCATAAAAGAAGTCAAGGAAGCCACGACCATCCCGGTCGTGACCGGCGAGGCGCTTTACACCCGCAACGGCTTCCGGGAGGTCTTCGATAAACGTGCCGCCGACATCATCAACCCGGACATCTGCAACACGGGTGGGATTCTTGAACTGACGCAGATCGCGGCGATGGCCCAACCCCACTACATCGGCGTTTCGCCTCATGGCTACAACTCGACGTCAATCGGCTGTGCAGCAGCGGTCCAAGCGTCGGCGACGATCCCCAACTTCCTCATCTACGAGTATTTCGTGAGCGTCGAGGACGTTTGCCGTGATTTGACGAAGGGGTACCTTGAGCCACACGACAGCTATATCGAACTGCCGACCGGACCGGGACTGGGTATTGAGATCGACGAGTCGAAGCTTGCTGAACACCCCTATGCACCGTTCCCGCCGCGAAACATTCGAACCGTTGAAGACGAACGCAAATGGCACTGAGAAACACGGACGCCGGTCACCGGGGCTAAAGAGTGAGGTGTGGAGGCAGCCGGGAGCTGCGGACACTGCTCACCAGCTATCCCCTCTTCCCAGGGAGCCTGTCTCATAAGTCCCCTGAGTTGTGGTCCAAGGACATATTGAGACTGGAGCCAAACTCAAATTGACAGTGAAATCTGCACGTCAGAGGTCAAAACGTGAATTTTCGAGATTTATGAGACGGTCTCCAGGGAGAGGGAGAATTCGAAGTGGTTTCTGCGCGCAACAAAAAACCCCCGGCTGTATAAACCGGGGGTTTTCGTTTGATGCCGTACGAATAGCTGGCTACGGGCCAGCCGTTCCGGGCGACTGTCTTCTGGCCGGGAGGTTAGGCCTTAGACGATTCGCTGATCCAAAACGTTAATCGGGCGGTAGAGGTTGTGCCGTGCACCGGCCTCTCCCAGCAAGATTGCCTGATTCAGCTCTTTCTCCGACATCACGCGCGTGTCGAATACATGACCGAGCCGCCTGAATGCAAGACGGATGACGTTGTTCAATTCTATTGCTCCATACAAACTCCTGAACGGATTCCATACCGCCCAGCGTCCTACCGGTGGGCTTCGTTATTACCCATCCGGTGGACTCGCTTAATGATATCACCAATTACGACGTATTTCGTCATGTAAGTGGTTGTTTACATTCGTATACGCACGAATTACAGGCTGATAGCCTGATCTAACAACGTTATTCGTCGTATCAGGGCGATTTATGGACGAGAGGGGGCGATCACATGACCCGCCACGATCTTCGTGGGTATTTTCGCCACTATTTCAGGTGATCGCTCGACAACCGACGGGGAATGCGAGGTTGGCCAGGTCCCCTCTCCCTGGGACGGAGAGGGTGTGGGTGGGTACAAGCCGGGCACATGGGTAGCAGTTTCAGTGGGTAACGTTCACCTTACTTCTCAGGAGGTGTGCGATGCCCTGGAAGGATATCCAGGTGTTGGACCAACGAATGAGCTTTATAGTGGCATATCGTCGGGGGGAGGACTCCCTGGCCGCGGTGTGCAGGCGTTTTGGAGTGAGCCGCAAGACCGGGCGCAAGTGGGTCGAACGGTATTGTGAGA
>JADFLG010000050.1 GCA_022564545.1 Chloroflexota bacterium
GGACCGTTCGTCAGACTTGTTGATGCGGTCCGCCAGCTTTTCGCGGGCCTTGTCGAGGGTTTCCTCGGTGCGGTCGCGTAAGTCGTCGTAACGGTCGGTCCCCTCAGCTCGTTCGAGACGTTGGCGAAGCTGGTCCTTCAGGCGGTCATACCAGTTCCGCGCCTGGCCTACCTGCCGCTCGCGGCGGTCCCGCGCCTGAGCACGGGTCTTCTCGATGAATTCGCGTGCGAGGTTAGTCTGTTGTTCGAGCCTGTCGTGTATACGACCTTTAGTTTCCTCGAGCTTTTCGCGGGCCCGTTCCTCGGCGTTCTGGAGCCGCTCTTTCACTTCGTGGGCCAGCTTGCGGAGGTGCTCGCGGAGCCGTTCCAGTTTTTCTTCGTCGAGTTCGAGGCCCTCTTCGGGAATTACGGGATTCGAAGGTTCTGAGACCTCGCCGGGGCCCGCATCGTTGAACGCAACGACGGTGAACGTGTACTCAACGCCGTTCTCAAGGCCTTCGACGATTACGAGTTTGTCGTCGTGGGCGGTTTCGACCGAGATGCCTGAGGGGTCGGCGGTCACGACGTAACCGTTGATGTGCACGTCGCCTGCGGGCGGAATCCATGCCACGGCGGCAGCTCCATCACCCGGCCTTGCCGTTACGTGGCGTGGCGCGCCGGGCACATGTGCAGGATCAGTTTCCGGGACAGTTGCACCGGAATCGGCGCTTGCCCATTGTCCGGAGCCAAAGACCGAGATGGTCAGGGCTGCGATAGTCGCCACGATGGCGGCGAGGAATCGGTTTGAAATCGGGTTGGCCGCCCCGATGTGGTTTCGTGAGAAGTTCATGGTTAAAATATCTCCCCCGTCCCGGTCTTCCCATGCACCGAGACGGCGGTTGCCTTGCTTTAACCATGTTCACGAGTTGGCGATTACACGAGTGTTACTGATAGCTGGACGATAGTCCTACCCACGGTGTTCCTGCGGTGTGCGTTTCCGGGGTTGGAGAATGTCGACCGACGTCGCAGGTTCGCGACGAGGGGACGAGGGGCTAAGTAGCTATCCCAAAACTCCCTCTCCACCGGGAGACGGAATTTCTCTTCGCCTATTAATGTGTTTTGGGATAGTTACTTAGCAGCGGTGACGACTACGGAACCGCTTCGCCGGCCAGAACACCCGTGACATCCTCGTTTTCGACCGCGATTTCGCCGTTGACCAGCACCCAGGGCACGCCTTCGGGGTGAACTTTCGGGTCCTCGAACGACGAGCGGTCGGTGACGCGTTTCTCGTCGAATATCACCAGGTCGGCGAACTTGCCTTCCGCGATAACGCCGCGGTCGGTTAGCCCGAACCGTTCGGCGGGGTTCTGCGTCATTCGCTGGACCACCTGTTCGACCGGATAGTTGTAACGGCGGCGCAGCCGTCCGAGCACGCGTGCGAAGCAGCCGTAGGCACGTGGATGCGGCATCCCGCCGACCGGGATTGAGTCTGATCCCACCATGTAGTCGGGGCGTGCCATCAGTTCCATTACATCTTCCTCCACCTGTCGCCAGAGCTTGACGCTCGACGGTGGCGAGCCGCGGAAGCCGCATGTGAGCGACTCTTCCGCCATCACCCGGCAGACCATCTCCTCGACACTGACCCCCCAACCGGCAGCCACTTCATCGAAAAGCATGCCTTCGAGGTCCTTGTTGCGGTCCGAACCTATATGGGTCCACATGTTTCCGCTCGGCTTGCCGTAGCCGACTTCCTGCATGCGTGTGATCAGTTCGGCACGTCTGTCTTCGTCGTTCAGGACGTTGAGCATTTCTTCGGGGCCTCCCTCGTGGAAGTAGCCCGGGAAGAACGCCTGCGGGAACGATGATCCGACGGGGTAGGGGTAGGTCTCGAGGGTGATATCAATTCCCTCGTCTTTTGCACGGTCAATCGGCTCTAAAAGTTTGCCTACCTGTCCGGCCGATTCGGCGGTTGTGCGATAGTGCTCGAAGTGGAGTTTGGTGCCTGTTCTGCGGGCCACCTCGATCGCCTCGGTCACACCGCCGCCACCGAATCCCCGTTCCGGGTTGTGATTTCGCAGGTGAATCGACATTGGACGCCCAAATTCACCGGTGACCTCCATTAGCGCGCACAGTTCGTCGGTATCGGACCAGCTGTTCGGGTAGTAGGAGAGGCCTGTTGAGAATCCGACGGCGCCCTGTTCGAGCGACTCGCGCAGTAGTTGTTTTGCAGTTTCAAGTTTCAGGCCGGTCAGCGGTACATCGTTCATACCTGCCGCTTCGAGCCTGATCGGGCCGTGACCGGCGAACGTCGCCACGTTGCACGAGGTCTTCCGGTGGTAGTTGGCCCTGGCCGCTTCTATCGAGGACATGTCGATGTCTTCGGGCGGAAGGCCGAGAATCCCCGACATGTACCAGCGGTACATCCTGTAGTTTTCGGACGAGAGCGGGGCGAGCGTGAGGCCATCGGGAGCGATGATCTCGGTCGTGACACCCTGCCGGATGCCGCTTGCGTGCTGACCGTCGATCAACAACGCGCCGTCGGCGTGAGAGTGGACGTCGATGAAGCCGGGTGAGATGTGGAACCCCTTTGCGTCGATGGTCCGGGCGCTTTCGCCGACAGAAGAGGCGGCAAGATGGCCCACTGCCGTTATCCGCTTGCCGCTAATGCCAATGTCGGCTTTGAAGCCCGGCTTGCCGGTACCGTCGACGACGGTTCCGCCGCGAATTACTACGTCGAATGCCACGTGCAGTCTCCTGTGAAATGAATTTCTGGCAGGTTACGCCGCGCCCCGCCGGTGGTCGAGAGACGGGCGCGACAGTGTTTCGTGTTGCGATGCCCACGCAGGCAGGCTATTTCTGGAACAATGTGGTCGTTCAGACGATTTCACCGATGAATTCAGTCGACCTCAATTGGTCTCAAGAGGAAAAGTGATGGGCAGATTTGACGGACGAGGCGCGATCGTTACGGGTGGTGCGCTTGGCATTGGCGGCGGTTGTGCGCGGATAATCGCTGCAGATGGTGCCGGTGTGCTGATTGTAGATATCAACGAGGAGTCCGGGGCTAGCAACGTCAACCGGATTCGCGAGGCAGGCGGAAAGGCCGAATTCATGGCTGGTGACGTAGCGCAGGAATCAGTCGCCGCTGAAATGGTCGAAAAGGCCGTTTCGACGTTCGGTCGACTCGACCTGCTCGTGCAGAACGCATACGGCGGCGGGGCCGGTTCGGCGGGTAGCGCGGTCGAGGTCAGGCCGGAAGCCTGGCACCGCGGCATGGACCTGCTCGTTGGGGCGCTGTATCTCGGTGCGAAGTTCGGTGTGCCGGCGATGGAAGAGTCGGGAGCGGATCCCGAGTTCGACCCGGGTCCCTGGGAAGGCGCTGGACGTCGTCACGGCGATCCGCCAGCCCAGAACGTCGGTCGAATCGTGAACATATCGTCGGTCCACGGCATTCTGAACTCACCCCGCTCGATGATCTACGAGGCCGGCAAGGCTGCCGTCATTGGTCTGACACGGCAAATGGCGGTCGACTTTGGGCCGTTGGGAATCACGGTGAACGCGATTGCTCCCGGTCACATCGTTACCGAGCGGGGCGAATCGATGTGGAGCGAGACCGGCAACGACGCGGGGTTCCGGCTTTTCGAGCTGCACTACCCGGTCCGGCGTACGGGGGTCCCGGAAGACATCGCCAACGCGGTCGCGTTCCTGTGCTCGAACGAGGCATCGTTCATCACCGGCCAGACGCTGGCGGTCGATGGCGGGATGACGATCCAGCTGCAGGAAGATATCGTGATGGACACAAAGGACTACATTGCCGCAAACCCGGACCTACGTACCCACTTCGACAATAGAGACGGCAGCACCAGCCGCTGGTAGTGCGCGGCGGCCATGAACGGGGCACTTTAAATGCCGACGCGGATTCACGATGAAAGCCTATGTAAAAACCAGTTTTCGTGATCTGTTGATAACCGGCTGGCTGATCATCTTCGGGACAACTGTCGGAGTCGTTGCGTTTCACCCTGGATTCCAGGACCAGGGAACATCGGGCTTGTTGAGTCTCGGCGGGCTGGCAGCGGTTAGCACTGTGGGCGGAATCCTGCTGACCAGGTTTGTCGATCGACTTAGTCAGGCAACGTCACGCGCCAGGAAAATCGCGCTGGTGCTCTTCGTTGCGAGCATGGTCGCGTTGATTCCCGTCATGTTCGTGCTATTTGTGACGCCCTGGGCGGTGCTGATCGTCATAACGTTGCTATACGTCCGCTGGAAATGGGCGCTGCTGGCTGCTGAAGACTAGGAGCCGGGCGTCATGGAGGATTGCCGGCAGGTGGAATCTCAGCTTTTCCGGAGATCGCCGAACTCCTCGAATGACATACCTCATGGCATGACAAACACGCGAGTACTGCCCCGGTGTGCCCCGCGGAACTTGCGCCGCGCGACCAGGTTCGCCTGGAACGCCCGGAGCTAACTGGTAAAATTTGCCATTCGCGGCGAGTGACTCGCGGGTTCGAGGGAGCTAAGTTGGAATGGTCGCTCGAAAATCAGGTGTAGGCCCGGATGCGAAAATTGACGGTTGCCAGAAAAGGCCGAACGGATTCAGAAGGCAGGGGATCAGCCAGCGTCCCTGGTCGCTACACGCCCGCTGATTTCGAGAAGAAGTGGCAGGTAAAGTGGGAAGCCGACGGCATTTACGAGGCCGCCGACCACGTTGAGGGCAAAGAGAATTACTTCGCCCTGTCGATGTTCCCCTACCCCTCCGGCGACCTTCACATCGGCCACTGGTATGCGTACGCCCCCGCCGATGCCCACGCACGCTTCAAGCGTATGCAGGGCTATAACGTGATGAACCCGCAGGGCTTCGATTCGTTTGGCCTGCCCGCGGAAAACGCGGCGATAGAGCACGGGGCCGATGCGCGCGAGTGGACGTATGCGAACATCGACAATTACCGTCGGCAGTTCCGTGAAATGGGCACGTCTTACGACTGGTCACGCGAGCTCGTCACATCGGACCCCAAATACTACAAGTGGAACCAGTATTTCTTCCTGCAGTTCTATAAAAAGGGCCTGGCGTATCGCGAACACGGCCTGGCGAACTGGTGCCCGAAAGACCAGACCACCCTTGCCAACGAGCAGGTGAAAAACGGCTTGTGCGAGCGCTGCGGCACGATCGTGGTCAAGCGTGCTCTGCCGCAATGGTTCTTCGCGATAACGAAATACGCCGATGAGCTTCTCGAAATGGACCAGATCGACTGGCCCGAGAAGATCAAGACGATGCAGCGGAACTGGATTGGTCGCTCGACCGGCACGACTGTCGGTTTCGATGTGAGCGACTTCGCACCGGGCGAAAAAATCGAGACCTTCACCACACGAATCGACACCGTATACGGTGCGACGTTCGTGGTCCTCGCACCCGAACACCCGCTGGTCGAAAAACTGACCCAGCCGGAGCAGCAAGAGGTGGTCGACGCTTATCTACTGCAGGCAAGTCGAGCGACCGAGATCGAGCGCACCTCGACCGAGCGAGAGAAGACCGGCGTCGAGACCGGCGCGTTCTGCACCAACCCACTGAACGGCGAGCGAATTCCGGTGCTGATCGGCGACTATGTGCTTTCGACTTACGGCACGGGCGCGGTGATGGGCGTTCCGGCACACGACCCGCGTGATCTGGTATTCGCGAGGAAGTACGGTCTTGAGGTTCGAGTCGTTGTTGCGCCACCCGGCTGGGACGGTGCCGAGCTGGAAACCGCGTGGGTCCCGCCCGGTACGCAGGTTAACTCCGGTGAGTTCGACGGCATGCCGAGCGAAGAAGGCATGGAGGCAATTGCCGACAAGATTGAAGAGAACGGCTGGGGCAAGAGGTCCGTCACGTACCACCTGCGCGACTGGTTGATCTCGCGCCAGCGTTACTGGGGCACCCCGATTCCGATCATCTACTGCGACGACTGCGGCACTGTCCCGGTCCCCGAGCGCGATTTGCCGGTGCTGCTGCCCGATCACGTGGAGTTTGAGGCCGATGGCAGGTCGCCGCTCACAAAGCACCCCGATTTCCTGAACACCACCTGCCCGGACTGTGGAAAGCCCGCCAGGCGCGAGACCGACACGTTGGACACGTTTGTGTGTTCAGCGTGGTACCACCTGCGTTACGCCAGTCCGAATCCCGGCGAAGACCCGTTCGATGCCGAGCAGGTCCGTGCGTGGGTGCCTGTCAGCTATTACATGGGCGGTGCAGAGCACGCGGTGATGCACCTGTTGTACGCACGGTTCTTCAACAAGGCCCTGCGTGATCTGGGGTATGTCGATTTCGATGAGCCGTATGCGCGGTTCATAAGCCAGGGCGTGCTGATCAGCGAACACGCCAAGATTTCGAAACGGTCGAACCCGCTGACGCCCGATCCGATCGTCAAAAAGCACGGTGCCGACACGCTGCGCTGTTACCTGATGTTCCTGGGCCCGTGGGATCAGGGTGGCGGCTGGTCGGACTCCGGCATCAACGGTATTCGCCGATGGCTTGGGCGTGTCTGGGACGTCGCTCAGCGAGAGTACTCCGCACTGACCGAGACAGGCGACGACGGGGCCGAGCGAAGTCTCGAGCGCGCATCTCACGCGACTACTCAGCGCGTCGTCACCGATATGGAAGCGTTCAAGTTCAATACTTCTATCGCCGCGCTGATGGAGTACACGACCGAGTTGATACGGGCACACGATGCGGGAAAAGTCTCAGCACGTTCCTGGCGTGCCGGGGTCGACCGGCTGCTGCTGCACGCTGCCCCGCTCGCTCCACATATTGCCGAAGAACTCTGGCAGCGGACCGGCCACTCAGGTTCTATTCACCTCGAACCGGTCCCCGAGTTCGACGAGTCGTTGATTGCCACAGAAACGATCACCCTCGTAGTGCAGGTGAACGGCAAGGTGCGCGGCCAGGTCGAAGTGCCTGCGGACATCGACGAGGACGGTGCGATCGCGGCGGCGAAGGCCAGTTCCAATGTTGCCCGGCACCTTGATGGCATGACCGAAGTCAAGTTGATCTATGTGCCGGGCAGGATCGTGAATATCGTCGTCAGGCCGACCTGACGGGTGAAATCATCGCAACCGACGCTGTGAACGCCCGGGCCGGGCCATTCGCCCGGGCCTGAGATTCACCTGCCCGGCCCGATTTGCGCATCTATTGCGAGGTGAAATGAATCGAAGCAGTCGATTCACAAGGAGCCAGGAGAACTTACACATGTCTATGCTGATGCCCGGCGATCAGTTCCCGAATTTAGAACTCTCGCTGCCTGGCGGCAGTTCGATCTCGTTGCCCGGCGATTTTGGCGATTCGTGGGCGTACATACTGTTCTATCGGGGTGGCTGGTGAGGCTACTGTCAGCGCCAGTTGGCTGCTGTTCAGGAGAAAATAAAGCTGTTTGACCGCCTTGGGATCAAGGTGATAGCGGCCAGCACGGATGCCGAGTCTGGTGCTCAAATGATGATTGACGAACAGGCAATCACCTATCCGGTCGGGTTCGGCATGAGCCAGGCCGAGATCGACATGCTGGGTGCCTTTCCCGGTGAACGGCAGGGTAAAACAATCGTGCAGCCGGCGGAATTTCTGTTGTGGCCGGGCGGAAAGATCGCGGCATCGCTGTACGCGACGTCGCAGCTGGGTCGGATGAGCCCGCGCGAGATAGCCGTGTTCGTGAAAGACCGGTCGTGACGCAAATTGCCACGGCCACGGCTTCAACGCAAGGCCCGTTTGTGAATCTTCACATTTCCTGAAAACGGGGCGATTAGTATCTCCAGACGTGATCGCGCGTCTGCCCGAATAATGAACGCATGCGCCGCGATCGCGAATTTCTGTGACCGGATGCCGGGAACCCGAATGCGACGCAATACGTTACTCATTTCAATTGCACTTATGCTGGCTGTGATAGCCGCGGCGTGTGGCAGCGCGGAATCGAAACCAGCGGCTGAACCGCCAACTCCAACAACGACACCAGTTCCGACGGTGGTAGTACAAGCGGTTGACGAGAACGCCGGCGCCGGGACCGGCGCTGACGCCGCAGGTACTGGCCGGGCCAGTATTTTCGATCCGGCTGTGCAGGAATGCCTTGCCGAACAGCTGGGCGAAGTCTTCGATCCTGATTCCGGCGGGCTCGGACGCGACCTGTTCGGAAGACTGGGCAGTGAAGAATTCACGGCTGCGCTCGAAACGTGCAGCGTTGATACGAGCGCCGGATTGGGCGGCGCGCTTGACGCCTTTGGCGGCGGTGGGTTTGGCGGTGGCGGCGGCGGTGCTTTCACGCCCGAGGCGCTGGCGTGCCTGACCGAGCAACTTGGAGAAGACTTTGCCGGCGGGTTCGGCGGGTTCGGCGGGTTCGGTGGTCGAGACGGTGGTCGAGACGGTGGTCGAGACGGTGGTCGAGACGGTGGTCGAGACGGTGGTGGCCAACCTGGCGGGACTCCGTTTGGCGGCGGTCTCGGTGAAGATTTCACAGCGGCGCTCGAAGAATGCGGCATCGATCTTGGTGAGGGTGGCTTCGGCGGATTTGGTGGTTTCGGCGGCGGCGGCGGTCGCGGCGGTTTCGGCGGCGGCTTTGGCGGCCGCGGGGGCACTGGCGGTTTCGGCGACCCCTCAATCCAGGAATGCCTGATTGAATTGCTGGGGGCCGATGCCCTCGATCAGCTGCGCGCATCGGGAGGCGGGTTCTCCCCCGAGCTTCAGGAGGCATTCCAGCAGTGCAGTGGTCCGTTGCCGACCGAGCCGGGCGGCGGTATTGGCGATGGCGCCGGACCGCTTACACCAGATTCCGATTCCGCAGTTGAACCAACGGCGACGCCTGTTCCCCCCAGCGATCTGGCTATCGACGTGCTGACGTGCCTCGCAGCAGAACTTGACCCTGTAGAACTGGCCGGGGTGGTCATTGCGACAACCTCGGGAGATCTTTCAGAGCTCTCGGACGAGGTGCTCGCCGTGCTGCAGACCTGCGGGTTCGAGTCATAGGTTTCCTGGTCGTAGCCAGGACCGTTCTCAAGTTGCCGGTTGCCAGAGGATTGAACCTCGATTCTCGCGCGCCTAATATCCATTCACCGAACTCCACGCGAACGCGGCGCGAGCGCCAGCCTGCTGTGTGGCCAATGGGCCGTGATTAATGTGGCGCGACGTTTCGGCTGCGGTTATGTTGTCGAAATCTGGGACAGTAACGCTTTTCCCGTGCGACGGCCCACGAGTGATTCGAGGTTTGCCTGATGATGCGACTTATGACCTGGCACGGCGGTGATAAGTTCACGCTCGACCAGGTTCCCGACCCCGTGGCCCCACCCGGCGGCGTCGTGGTGAAAATCGATACTGTCGGTGTTTGCGGCACCGACGTGCACATTACACAGGGACTGTTCCCATCAACACCTCCCAAGGTCCTGGGACACGAGGGGTCCGGGATCATCGTCGAGGTCGGCGAAGGAATCGACAGGAGCCGCATTGGCGATCGCGTCGTAATGAACGGCACGAGTCACTGCGGCGTGTGTGCGGCGTGCAGGACATGGTCGATTTCGCGTTGCGAAAACGCTGATCCCACTTCAGGCATGTTCGCCCAGTATGCGACTGCGCCGTCCCAGTCCGCGCTGAAAATCCCGGATGAGCTGGATCTTGAACTGGCGGCGATGACCGAACCGGCGTCGTGTTGTCTTTCGGGAGCCGAAATGATGGACATTCCCGTCGGGGCGGTTGGGGTTGTAATCGGCGGCGGGATCATGGGCCTGTTCACCCTGGCTTTTCTGAAGCGACGTGGGGTCGAGACCATGATCATGTCGGAGCCTGTTGCTGCGCGCCGGGAAATGGCGAGGCAGTTCGGCGCCGACCTGCTGCACGACCCGGCCAACGGCGACCTTATTGAATTTGTGAAGGACCACAACGGTGGCTACGGGGCGAATATCGCTGCCGAAGCGGTCGGAAAGCCCGAACTGGTCGCGAGGTGCGTCGAACTGGTCCGCCCCCGTGGCCAGGTGTTGATGATCGGCGTCGTTCCCGAGGGTGCGCCGCTGCCGGTCGACCTGTACGACATGCACTACCGGGAGATCACCCTGAAGGGGGCTTTCGGTAGGGGCAACGTTTTCGCACGAACGATCGAGGAGATCGGCAAACTGAACCTGGACGGCGTGATATCGGGTCGCTACGAGTTGCAGGACGTCCCCCGGGCGATCGTCGATTCGGGCGAGGGCAAGGGCGTGAAGTTCGTCATCAAGCCGAACGGCTGACCGGCGAGCCGGATTTATTTCTGATCTGCCGTGCGTCGTTCGTTTCGCGCCGGGCGTGTCACGCCTGTCCCGATCACATCATCGGGAGGATACCCGGGCACACCGGGAGCTTCGCGGGACACAATAGGGGAGCGCAGCCCGTGCTTTACTCGACCGGCGGTGGAGCAAGCGCTTTTGCCTTTCGAAGAATCGATAGCAGAAGGAAACCGATCGCGCTCGCGGCAAGTCCTACTATCAGTGGTATCAACCACGGCAACCGTTCGGTGAACGGAACCACCGGCGGGGGTGGCGGGACCGGTGTGACGTAGTCAGGATTGTCCATATGCGGCCCTGCGACCGCTCTCGACAGATCGAGTGTGCTGGTACTGCCCAGGACCTGTCCGATGTCGTAAATCGGCGAACTGCTTGCCTGTTTGCCGTAGTAAAGGGAGTACTCCCTTTACTACGGCAAGAAATACCAGCCGCTTTGCAAAGCCACTGAACACTGCCCCGGTTACTTTGATCGACGGATTGCCCTGGTTGAACACGACGACTCGGACGTATCTCTCAGTCGATTCCGGAAGCGATATCGTGAGTCCTTTCAGCGGATTATTGCCCAATGTGTACGAATAGATTTCGGATCGTCCCGCTGATTTCCACCGTTCGCGGTCGTTGCTCAATTGCAGAGTCACGTTGCGGTTGAAGTTTATCGAGCTTGTTTCGAGCGTTACCTGATGAAAAACGGTTCCTGATCGCCCACGGTCGAAATCGGTGGTCGAAGTTTTTATGACGGTGTCTTCGACCTGAGCGACCGGCAAAATTTGCGATTCGACGAGGGTGGGGGCCACCGAGCTATCGAAATGCCCTGTAGCGCCTCCCATCCGCAGATCACCCGAACCATCATCGGCAATTTTGATCCTCAGGAATCGTGCGGTGCTGAGCGGGTAGTTCAGTGTTAGCGACTGGATTGGTGATCCCGCTTTCACTACGCGGTAGATCTGGCTTTTTGCAATGAGCGACCAGGTCCTGTTATCTGTCGATGCCTCGATGTCGACATCCCGCCAGAACTCGCCGATTGCAGGTGCGGTCAGGATCAACTGGTTGTGCGTGATGCCGCTGCCTCCAATATCAACCGTCATGTGGGAGTAGTCACCGGCTACGTACCCGCGGTCCAGCACCAGGAGACCCTATGTGCTCCTGAAATCCCGCCCGGTTAGAGACTCGATGAGGTAGGGGGTTTCACTCCCGAGGTCATCTATGACTCTGTGGTCTGACAGGCCAATGTTGGCGTTGATGAAAACGTCTGTGTCGACGAGAAGTTCCACGGGCTGACCTGCCGTTGCTTCAGGTGGTAGCGCCAGTGTTTTGATGAACTTCCAATCCCCAAGTGCAAAGTCGGCTTTCACCGACGATGCGACGAACAGGATGAGCAAGATGCCAACGACGATACCCGGGACTTTACTGCGCATCTGCGGTTTGCCCGTTCGCGTCCAGGAAGAAATCTTTGAACGCCGTATTGTGGCGCTGATAGAGATAACCGCCGCTCATAAGAATGATGCCCATGATCATGAACGCTCCGACCCGGAACCCGGCTTCGAGCTGGAACGAGTCGACAAGAAAGAGTTTCACGACCGGCACGCCGAGCAACCCGAGTCCGGCAAGCCGCACCGGGCGCCATCCACCAAAGAACCCTGCAATCAGGACCATTGCTCCGTAGCTCCCCCACAGAGCTGTGAGGGCGAGGCTGATCAAATCGCCGCGATCGCCGGATGCGACGCTGATCAACACACCACTTTGGACGCCACCGATCACTTCGGCGCTGAGGAACCACAGTGCCAGCCCGTTGGCGGCAACAATTAGCGCCATCACGATGCCGCGTCCTGTTTTTTCGTTAATTCTTTCCGATGGCCATCGGTGCCAGAGAAGCGCTGAAACAATCGCGGCGGCGATGAGCGGACCAAACGCCAGGAACCGGGAGTTGAATAGCACCGTGTAGCCCTGACGCTCAATGACGCTTGCTCCGGCGATGGCTGCAATAGCCGCAATCACCAGCACGCCGAGACCGGTCAGGCGCATTTCGATCATTCCAATGCGAGTCCCGATCCCAACCGCAGCGAGCCCGAGACCCACCCAGGACACCACCATCCATGAACCTTCGACCTGGCCAGGGACGGCGATCGCGAGGGTCGCGAAGCCGGCGACGATCGCGGCAGGCACCAGGAACATGTCGAATTTTGTCAGTCGGTCCTTCCACCGGGAAACCATGTATGCAGTTACAAACGCAGCGGCCGCCATAAGCGCGTATGAAAAGGCAAATTGGTTTTGGAACAGGCCCGGTGCGTCGTCGATAGCGAGCGGCGTATCAAAGAACAACATCACGACCAGAGAAAGTCCATAGAGGACCAGCGCGGCCCGTCGGACGTCGGGCAGGCGCGATTCTTTGCCGATCCACAGGAGGACCATAGCTTCCACGACCCACGCGATCGAGATCCACGGGCCTCCGAACTGGAGAGGGATCGCGATAGTCAGGAACACCGTTGCGATGCCCAGCGAGATGTATGTGAGGAGTACGTCATAGTCGGGCTTGCTGCGGTCTATCGGCGCAATTCCGACCCGCAACAGGGCCACGTAGCCGACACCGGCGTAGAAGAGGGCCGTTACGAGTGCGAAAGCGCCCAACCATTCGGAGAACTCATCATTCAGAATTCCGAAGCTGATCAACCCGAAGCTCAACCCGTTGAAGAACATCAACGACAGGTCCAGCGCGTTCGGCCGCCTTCTCCATACCAGGTGGAACAATGTGGTAGCCGCAACAAATGACAGGAATATAGATGTCAGGCCGGCCTGCGCAATAAGGGCTGCGTTCGTTGGACCTACCGCGACTTCAATTCCGCCAAATCCCATGTATGTGACCACCCATAGCCCGAACGTTGCGAGTGAACCCAGCAGCGCGAGGAGCACAAACCAGCGCCAATTCCTGAACGTCGAGAGTGTGATGACCCCGACATTGATCGCGGCGATATAGACGAGCAGAGCGACCGCCTCAGTGGTTGATGGAGTGGAACTGCCAACACCTCCGGCGGCTCCCCCAAGAATGAAAGGCGCGCTGAATCCTCCAATGATCCCCATTACTGCCAGCGCAATCGAATTACGGACAAGGGCCAAGGCAGCGGAAGTGATGCTAATCAGTACCAGGAGACCTATGGCCGGATATATGCCAAACATTTGGTAAAGGGCAAACGCGGCAAACACCGACAGGTAAAGGATCGCCACCCCGGCCCCGGAAAGAGCGTGGGAGTAGACCGGGTATTTCGACCGCCAGTACTCAGCGGCCCCGAGCATGCCCATCCCTGCGACAACACCCAGCGCAACGCGACCCGTTTCACCTATCCATTCATTATCGAATGCCAGTTTGAGGAAGAAGCCCATTCCCAGCACAACAGCCAGCGCGCCTACGCGAACCAGCCAGTTACCACCGATTACTGTGTCCCAATCGATATCATCGAATCGATCGAAAAAACCTGGTCCTGCAGGCGCGGCGGCTATGGCACCCTGGGAGGTGACCGCTTCTCGATACTCGGTCTCCCCGGTATCCTCGACAGCAGGTTGGGCAGATTCCATGCCGGCGCTCATCGCAACAGTGCGTTCGACGCTAGCCCCTTGGGCAACTTCTGCTGGGACATGTGGCGCGGCTTCTGATGCCGCGTCAGAAGCCGCGAAACCGGATCGCTCCGGTTCTACCAGCTCAATTCCGTGAGCCTGTAACGACTCTTTCAGCGCGTTGACTTCAAGACGGAGGTTGGAAACTTCAGCCGCTATGACATCCGCCTCGACGCGTGGCGAAGCTGGATTCAGTGCGGTGCCGCAATGAATGCAAAAGTTGTTGTCGGACGGATTCGAATTTCCGCAGGCACTACAAATCATCGTGCATCCTCTAGCTTAGATTCCTGCGTTTTCGCCAGTTCGTGGGCGAAATCTCGACCCTGGTTCCGGAAATGCGATCGTGCAGCGCCAGTTTTTGCTTACCGGCTGCCATCAGAAATCCGATCATTAGAAAAATCGCGGAAAGGAATTTGCCGAGCGTTTCTCTGACGAGTGTTCGCCCAATGCCAGGCGGTGTGCCGTCGGGTCCTACCACCCGGATACCGAGAACCGCCTTGCCGAGAGTCCGGCCCCACACCGTAGTTCCGACTACGTAGTAGGCGTAGATTGCAACCTGGTTCGAGAATAGTCCCAGATCGAAAAAGATTAACCTGGCGGGCACGAACATCACCCAGATGATCACGATATCGATCAGTAACGCAGCAAATCGGCGCCAGAATCCCGAGCGAGGCACATCGTCTGTAGATGAGACCGCCCCGGTAGAGCGCGTGCTTCGCGTGCTCTGCGCTCTCTGCAACGTCAGGTCGTGTCCACACACGGGACAGAAACTGGCCTGATCGGTCGATTCCGTTCCGCATTCACCACAAAACATCGTGCTGCTCCAATGGTTCGTGGGCCGTGCCTTAACTCCAGTCAGGGAATGACCGAATCATGGGTCCCGGCACACCGACCCCGTCGAAATCATGAACTACTGCCAGGTGGGTAGCGTAGTACGTTCATCTGATTTTGAGTAGTACACATGTACTATTGGGATGAGTGTCCTACATGACGAAACTCGTGACAAGCAGTGTGCCGTCGGCCAGTGAGAAAGACAAGGACGTGAAGTTCGTCATCAAGCCCAACGGCTGACCGGCGAGCCGACCAGTCGGATTTATTTTTCCGATTGGCGGGCCGAGTCTATGATTCCGGCAGACTCACGCGTTTGAGTTGAACTGGGTCAGCAGATCTCGAATGTACTTTGTGTGCGCCCGCCGGATGTCGTCGGGGTACATAGTGCGAATACCCAACTCAGCGTAGCCCTGGGCCCAGTTCCCGATATCCGGCATTGGTATCGCCGTTGCCATCATCTTCCAGAAAAGCAGGTCGTGAATTGGCTTCCCTGAGGATCGTTCGTATGTTTCCAAAAACGATTTTTCCACGTCGAACCCGGCGTACGCTGCGTCAGACAGGAAATACGCGACATCACCGACCGGCTCACCCAGCGCCGGCCACTCCCAGTCGACGATCGCCAGGAGTTTCCCGTCTTTCCATAGTGCGTTTCCGGGCCAGAAGTCGGTGTGAATCAGTTGGCTTGCCGTTGTGTCGACGCCGGGCCACAGCAGGCGCATTGCGTTCCAGAGCTCAACGCCAACTTCGTGCTTTACAAACCGCTCCGGTGGTTCGGGTGCCTCCATCCATTTCGTAACGCTGTTGATGTGAGACCTCGGAACGGATTTGAGTTCGTCCGGGACCTCTATCGCGTGCACGTTGGCGATGGCACGAGCGAGCTGCCTGGCCCAGTCCTGGAGGTCAGCGGGCGCTAAATCTGGAACACCGTCCAGGTAAGAAATCACGATGGCCGGGCGACCGAATATCTCGCCCGCTTGCTCTTCTGCAACGATCACGCGTGGGGCAGGTATTTGATTTGCCGCGAGAGTACGCAGGATCGCCGATTCGCCACGGGGCGGAGGTCTGCTTTGAGGAGTGTTTGATTCCCAGTACTGGCGAGTGACGACTTTTTGTATCGTGGTGTCTGGCAGGCGGATTTCGAGCACGTCCATCCGGCACGCAATTCCGCCCACCAGCTTTCGCGTTGAAACGACCCTTGCGTTCGGGTCGATGGCCTTTGCGATCTGTTCGAACTGTGTTTTTGTGGGAGCGGGAGGTATGCCGGGCATGACCGGGCTATTCTCAACTATTACGCCCGGCCCATGCCATACCCAGAACTGGTTACCCGCCCGCCCCGGTCACCTCTCCGAGACAGAGGCGAATTGCGCACTGGCCTCGGCAATCGACCCGAACGAACCATCGGCCACAGCGGCGCACAGCGCTGCTCCCACGGCAGCTTCCTCATTGTGCGGTCCAAGATGGACCGGCATCCCGAACTCAGCTTCGAGCGACTCCCGCAGTACGGAGTTGAGCCTGATGCCGTTGCCCGAGCCGACCAGCGTCGCTCGCTCGCCTGCACCGAGTTTTGCGGCTTCCCGGTACGACTCTGCCAGTTGAAACGCCATTGCTTCGAACAGCGCCCTCGCCATATGGCCCGGTGTGAACGTGCCGGGAGTCAGTCCGCGGAACGCCGCTTTTGCCAGCGGGTTGCTCCGCGAACCGGTGAACAGGGGATCGACTTTTACGCCCTCGGCCCCGGCCGGGACCTCGGTAGCCAGTTCAACGAGTCGGTCGTAAAGTACATCTGGATCGAGTTCGTAACCGGCAAGCGCCCTGCTGGCATTATTGAAGAAATCGCGGAGTGTCCTGAACGTTCGGCCACCCACCACCCCGACTCCCGCCAGCAGGTAGCCGGACTGGATGTAAGGTCGCAGCTCCAGCCAACCGCGCGGCACCGGGTTTTCGACGTAGACCGAGGCCTGCCCGCCCGTACCGACGTTGACCGCCACGGTGTTGGCGTAGTCGGCGACCGTCCCCGCGAAGCTGCACTGGTGGTCTCCTGAAGCAACTGCGACGGGGATTCCGGCTTTTGCGCCCAGCATTTCGGCCATCTGGTCGGTTAGTTGGCCGGCCACAGTGCATGATTTTGCGAGATTCGAGAACAGTGCCCGGTCAAGGCCAAGACGGTCGATGAGATCGAAATCCCAGTCAAGCTTGACCACGTCATACACGCCCCAACTGAGTGCGTCGGTGGGGTCAGTAACGGGTCGCTCGCCGGTAAGGCGCGAAACGACGAATTCGGGGGCTGTAACGCCGTGCAAGTTGGCCGGAAGCAGATCGTTGGCCTTGAGCCAGTACAGGTTGGGGGCGGTGTAACCGGTCACAAGCGGACATCCGGTGTTTTCGAAGGCCGGAAGCCCACCGTCTTCAACGACAGCCCCTCCAAGCTCCCCCATAGCTTCGAGATATGTTCTCAATTCGCCCGGAACGGGCTCTTTCGACCGCTGGTCCTGCCACGAGATGAACTTGCCGACCGTATCGAGATCGTCGTCGAGCAGCTGGAGGCCCTGTTGCTGCCCGGTGACGCCGATGGCTGCGGGCTGTGCGCCGGTGCTCCTGATGAGGTTCGCAGCGTTGTTCACAGCGAGTTCGGTCATCACTTCGAGGTCCCACTCAGACCGGCCGATCTTTTTGTCTTCAGCCGACGTGATTTCGGCCGAGTTGACGGTGCTGGACGTTCCGACGACCGATTTCGAATCGAGGTCGATGACCACGGCGGTAACGCTCGACGAGCCGATGTCGATGGCGAGGTACTGGGTCATTCCGATTGGCAGCTACTTTATCGAGCGGCTGAACGTGCAGGCGACCGTTTTTGTGAAGCCGAGGAGGGCGAAGGCGATTGTTGCGAGTTTGGTGAGCACTGGTTATCGATTTCTGGAGCCGGTGGCGCTTGAACAGCGGTGGGACGGAATTTCATCTATTGGATGTGTAGTTTCATTTTGACACGCAAATCGTCAAGAATGCCGGAAACTGGGAATGGTGATTCAGCATCATTGTCCCGGATTGCCACCCTGACCCTCGCCTTTTAGCTCCGGGCGTGTCCCGATTCCGAATCGGGACCCACTTGGTCGCGCAGGAGGCTCCGCGGGGCACACCAGGGCCAGGGAGAGGGGAGCTCGGTGGCCTGTCACCCCTACGGCCCCTTCGTCACCCAGGCTTGCCTGCGGGGTTCGCCGATCGTCTGCAGCAGGGCGGTAATGTAGCCGTAGCAGAACGCGAACGCCGTTCCCTGAGCGTCGTCGCCGCTGATGTGCGGCACGTGGTCCGGCATCATCATGTACTTGTACCCGACCTCCTGGTAGACCTTGATGATCTCCGAAAAGTCGATGCTCCCCTCATCCGGGAACGCCTCCATGAAGTCGAGCTTGTGGCCCCGGATGTTGCGGAAATGAACGTTGAAGATCTTTTCTCGTGATCCGAACCACCGGATCACATCGGCTATCTCTTCGCCAGGATCATCGAGCATTTCCGTGACGGTGCCCTGGCAGAAGTTCAGGCCGT
>JADFLG010000051.1 GCA_022564545.1 Chloroflexota bacterium
GGTACAGAGTGCTTGCCCGTAAAAGGTCCCTCAACCCATAGGCTCTAACAGAGTCTGTATCGCCGGGGGGTGTTCGCACTCCCCGGCGATAGCGTTTAAAAAACAGTCGCAGGCCTTCGCCGAGGGATCGTAACTCACACTCGGTCCGAGCCTAATGGCCCATAGCGGGGGGGCGTCGCTCTCATCTACCGCAGGTAGGAATCGTTATTCGAATGGCGATTTCCCCCGAAGTCGGGGTGGGCGGAGCCCGGTAGGGTTGCCAGTAGGCCAGTAGGCCAGAAGGCCGTTGGGCCAGTAGCAATGCAGGTGTGTCTCAAACGGGATCAAAGCAATTGCGGTAGTGCAGCAGGTAGCAGGTCGATTTCGAGTTTAAATGTCTCAAGATAAAATCCTCGTGGTAGAAGACAGCCCAGAGATTATGGATGGACTCACCGAGTACTTCCAGGAAGAAGGCTTCGACGTTAATGGCGTCGCTTCGGGCGACGATGCACTCAAGATCTTCTACCAGTACCAACCCGACCTTGTTTTCCTCGACGTAATGCTGCCCGGACTGAGCGGTTTCGAGATCTGCGGACGAATCCGCGAGCTGTCGGAGGTCCCGGTGATCATGTACAGCGCACTCGGCAGTGAAGCCGAGAAGGTCCAGGCGTTCGATAAGGGCGCTGACGACTACATCGTCAAGGGCACCGGCATGGGCGAGGTAATGGCGCGGATTGCGGCCGTGATGCGACGTTCGAACGCAGTCCCCAGAGATGTTTCCGAGACCTACGTCGATGATGTATTGAACATCAATTTCGCCAGTCAAACGATCACAGTACGCGGGGAACCGACCGACCTGACCCCGACCGAGTACAAACTGCTGACAACACTGGTGAGCCAGAAGGGGCGCCCGATCCCGGCTGAACAGCTCCTGCATGGCGTGTGGGGACGCGAGTACAACACCGACGAACTGGTCAAGTGGCACGTCGGTCACCTCAGGCGCAAGATTGAACTCGACCCGTCCTCACCTAAGTTGATCGTCACGCGCCGGGGCTACGGGTATGTGTACCTCGAAGCCGACGAATCTGAAGTGGCATAGCCTGGATTTTGGGCCGGGCGATTGAACCCCCGGGGGGGCCACATCGAGAGCGCCGGTCAGGACATCGGCAAAGATTCCGACGAGTGGGCAATCTTTCTCCGGGCGCGTGTTCATGCGAATTCGCACGAACTTTTTAGCAATGCTACCGGGGCGCTCCCTGCGCGACCAGATACGGAGGTCGCCCTATCATGCCGGCACCAACGGTCTCGTTCGTGTCTTCGTCTATGAGGATGAAACTACCTGTAACACGACTATCGGAATATCTGTCGAAAATGAGCGGATCACTGGCTCGGAGCATCACCTGACCAATCTCATTCAGCTTCAACTCGTCGCAAAGTTCGAGATCAGAAACCGCATTGATATTGATCCGGTACTCAAGATCGCTCACCGTGACCCGCGCCGTGTGGGTCGTGTGCTTTATCCTCAACATCAGGCCTGCCTTCAGCGTCGAACGGTCGCTCATCCAACATACTATCGCCTCTAGCGTGTTGTCGACGCTCGGCCTCTGAGAAACGCTCGCGAACATCGCGCCGCGTGAAATATCGAGGTTATCGGCTACCCGGATCACGACGGCTTCGGCTTCCGACGCCCTTTCGACGTCTCCCCGGGGCGATTCGATGGCGGTCACGGCCGTCGTCGCTCCAGACGGCATCACGACTATCTCTTGCCCGACCTCGACCAGGCCGCTTGCTATCGTCCCGGCGTACCCACGGTAGTCATGGTATTCGTTGCTCATCGGGCGAATGACGAGCTGCACGGGAAATCGAAAAGGAGCACCGCCGGAACGGTCGGGAAGTTCAAGCCCTTCAAGGTGGGCCAGCAACGGACCGTCCACGTACCAGGGCATCTGGTCCGACGCCTCGACCACGTTGTCGCCTTCGAGGGCCGAAATCGGAATGATGTGGTGCGATTCGATTTGCAGCTCATCAAGCAGTGTGTGCATGTCATATTGGATCGGCCTGAACGCGTCTTCACTGAAACCGACCAGGTCCATCTTGTTTACGCAGACGACGAAATGCCTGATGCCGAGCAATCCGGCGATGACGGCATGGCGGCGAGATTGCTCCACCACGCCGTTTCGGGCATCGATGATGATCAGGGCGACATCGGCGGTCGATGCACCGGTCACCATGTTGCGTGTGTACTGCACATGGCCGGGTGTATCGGCCAGAATGAACTTGCGCTTCGGTGTTGAGAAGTACCGGTACGCCACATCGATCGTGATGCCCTGTTCCCGCTCGGCCCTGAGCCCGTCGGTGAGCAACGCAAGGTTGAGGTATTCAACGCTCTGTCTGCGGCTGACCTGCATGGCCGAGTCGAGCACATCTTCATAAATCGCCTTCGAGTCGTACAACAGCCGACCAATCAGCGTGCTCTTGCCATCGTCTACCGAACCTGCCGTTGCGATCCTGAGCAACTCCACTAGAAGTACCCCTCGCGCTTGCGGTCTTCCATGGCGGCCTCGGAGGTCCGGTCGTCCGCCCGGCTCTCACCGCGCTCGGAAATCCGGGTCGCCGCGATCTCTGCGATCACCTGCTCAAGTGTGTCGGCATCGGAACGGATGGCGGCCGTACTGGTCATATCTCCGACCGTGCGGAACCTGACCTTCTCGACGAATACCGTTTCGCCGCTCTCGGGCTGAAGAAATTCGGACACGGCCATTAGCATCCCGTCTCGACTAAATACCTCGCGCTCGTGGGCGAAGTAGATCGACGGGAGTTCTATGTGCTGATCTAAGATGTACTGCCAGATGTCGAGTTCGGTCCAGTTGGACAACGGGAACACCCGGATATGCTGACCGGTGTTAGTGAACCCGTTGTACAGGTTCCAGAGCTCAGGACGCTGGTTCTTCGGATCCCACTGGCCGAGTTCATCACGAAACGAATAGACACGCTCCTTGGCCCTCGAGCGTTCTTCATCGCGCCGCGCACCACCAAATACGGCATCGAACTTGTTATCACGGATCGTATCGAGAAGGACCGGCGTCTGGAGTTGGTTTCGGGATGCCCCGGGCAGGGTGCTTGCCTGGACTCGTCCGCTTTCGAGGGCATCGGGCACCGAACCGATCACGAGTTCGAGACCAAGACTCGCCACCGTTTCGTCGCGGTACTCGATCGCCTCCGGGAAGTTGTGCCCCGTGTCGATGTGGACGATCGGGAACGGAAGCATTGCGGGCCTGAGCGCTTTCACCGCCAGGTGAAGCATGACGGCCGAGTCTTTTCCGCCTGAAAACAGGAGACTTGGTCGCTCGAACTCGGCTACGACCTCTCGAATTATGTAGATGGATTCCGATTCGAGTGCGCTCAGTTGACTTGGCGTGAGCAGCTTACTTCCTGCGGAGTCAGGACTGTTCATGGATTTCGGTTCAACCGTTGATTGAGCAATTGGTTTTCGTTGTGTCAGGATTGGGACGGGACTGGGGCGCGACCGGTAAACAGTTTGATTCGTGGGGCGACCGACTCAACGTGACTCGATCTGGGCAGTCGATACAAGAAACATTTCCAGCGCGCACGCCCAGTCCCGGGGTCGGCTTATCGGTCTTCGCTCGATTGTCGAGCAGCCGGAATTAGGCCCGGGTCAACAGGCAGCTTTTATGTCGGTACAACACATGCAGCATGCACAGCGCGCACACACCGCGATGCGGGGGCACTTGCATTGTGGGTTACTGATCATGGGTCATTTGACCTATGGGCCATCATGTTTTGGACAACATCCCAATTCTGCACCTACTTGGTGCCATCAGCAATAGGACGCCAACTGGGAATCATAGCTGGACGAGGCTATCGAACTTCGGGAATGCCGCCGATCTGGCACTCGAGATATTCCGGCCAATCCGCGCTGCGCGTTGCGTATGCATTGGAGAATCGATTGCCCTGTCGTTCCTCTGCATATGAGCTGGCGGCCTGTCCTCCAGGTACGGATTGGTTGCTCACACTGGCGAACCCGCAACCCTCAACCGGGCGTTGCAGCAACTCAACGCCGCCTGGTATCTCAACTTCTCTTCGGCTGCATCAAACGTCCCCTCTGACAGGTCGACGTTGATCTACATCCCCGTGATACCCATTTGCCCGGTCTTGACTGCTTCCGAGATTCAGGCGATCGCCGACCCCAAGCCTGGACCGATTTGGTACATGAGCGGCGAACCCAATATCTTTTATTCCGTCGACGATTTAATCGAAGAGCTGCGCTACTACTGGACAGAAATCAAGAGCGTTGTCTCGACCGCCAGAATTACCGGTCCCTCAATCTTGAACCGGGATTTCACCTGCATCGGTTGTGGGGATGCCAGAGTGGACAGTCGGGGATGAACGGTCTGGTAAATCACTATGGCTCTGTTGACATGATGCGTGCAGACACTGCCCCTGGGATTTGCTTTCAACATCTACAGGCACAGGCTGCGGCTCTGCCCCATGAGGTCCTTCAGTAGTGTCCACGCACGTGGTTTACGAATATTGGACATCCTCCAGTAAAAATCGTGTTTATTAAAACTGCTGGCGGCAAGACAGGAACGTTGAGCGTGGGCAAACCCACGGCCAGAAACAGGTCGCATATCCGCCTGACCGTGGAGTCAGCGCATGATCGGGGCGCGACCGGGCCGCGAGTAAGCATCGTCACTCTCGATTGATCGGCCGTTCTCTACTTACCATGCCTGAATTCTCAGAGAACTTTTGTTTCCAAATGGACCGAAGCACTTTGATTTGTCATTGGCCCGACCAATTCACAAAGTCCAAACATCGGACAGTGTCTTGTTGTTGGAGCCTGGAGTGAAAGTGCCCGTTAAATCCATTACGACGCCATCATGCGAAAGCAGCTCTTCCAGGCGATTCACAAAAACGACGAACTCAGAATGCGCGACGGCAAGCACAATGAGGTCGTACTTTACTCCGGAATCAAGTGGATCGTCGATCATTGCAAACCGCGCACCATCACGCTCGACCTCGACACCCTCAATCAGGGGGTCGTAAATATGCACGCTCCCGAATCTGATAGCCAGACGTTCAGCAAGGACGATCGCTTTACTGTTGCGTATATCGACTACGTCTTTCTTGAAGGCAGCCCCCAAGATAAGTACCGCGGCCGAGTTCGGATCAATGCCCTGGGAGCGCAAGAGACTTCCGGCTTTCGCTGCGATGAATTCGGGCATCGAATCGTTTACTGAACGCCCGCTTAAAATGACCTTCGAATCATGACCGAGTTTGGATGCCGCATACGTCAGATAGTACGGATCGACCGGGATGCAATGCCCGCCGACGAGTCCCGGCTGGTATCGGTGAAAATTCCACTTTGTCGAGGCGGCTTCGAACACGTCCGAAGATTGGATATCCATCCGGTCGAAGATCATTGCGAGCTCGTTGAACAGAGCGATGTTCAGATCTCGCTGAACATTCTCAATTACCTTTGATGCCTCGGCAGTCTTGATATTTGGAGCCATGTGGGTTCCGGCTTTGGCGATCAGCCCGTAGGTGTAGCTCACAGTCTTCGCCACCTCAGGCGTCTCGCCCGAAACGACCTTAATTACGGTTTCAAGTGTGTGTTCCGGATCACCAAAGTTCGTCCGCTCCGGGGAGTAACCGAGGAAAAAACCTTCGCCGGCTTTCAATCCTGACTCGCGCTCGATGATCGGGCCGCAAAACTCTTCGGTACAGCCCGGGTAGGTAGTCGATTCGTAAACGATTATCGGCACTGGCAATCCCTCCGAGCGTTCACACAACTGGGATCCGATCATCATGCTGGCCGATTCAAGCATACTCAGGTCAGGTTTATGATCCTCGGTCACCGGGGTTGGGACCGTGACCACGATAAACGCAGCGTCCGCGACGCACGACGCATCCGTGGTGAGTGTCAGATTGGACGAAGTGATCTCCGATTCTGCCACCTCACGGTTGCGATCAGTGCCCGCCAATAGTTCACCGACACGAGAAGCATCAATATCGAATCCAGTGGTTGGCAATTCCCTTGAAAACGCCAGGGCCAGGGGCAGGCCGACATAACCGAGGCCGATGACAGTTACGTTTTTTGGCATCGTCAGTTTTTTAGACATTAACTCTGGATCCGATTCATCGAAAAGCTCTGGTTATTTCGATCATCAGCCCGTCGATCCCAAGATATCGAATGTAATTCCGTTGGACTTGAGCGCATTTGTATCGAGAATACCTCTTGTGTCGATCACGTGAGGCGGACGGTCGGCAGTGCCGCCAATGCCAACTGCGGACCAATCGATATCTGCGTATATCTGCTCAGAATTTAGAGCCACCACGACCTCCGCCCCCGCCAGCACCGCGCCGACATCGGTCGAAGCTTCCAGTTCTGGTTCGAGTTCTTTTGCCTCATCTACGGCGAGCAGATCGTGACCCACAACCGACGCTCCCTGATCGCGTAGCGCCCTGTACAGCCGGATGGACAATGAGTGGCGAACGTCATTGGTCCCTTCCTTGAAGGCGAGTCCCAACAATGCAATGCGTCTCTGGTACAAACTCGGACCAAGTGCACCAACGATCTTGTTCATCACTTCACGCATTTGAAGCTTGTTGCGCTGGAGCACGCCGTTGAACATCACCGGATCATACGAATTTTCGCCCGCGAGAGTGATCAATGCCCGCAGATCTTTATCAAGACAGGGACCGCCAAACCCGATGCCCGGTTTCAAATAGCCGGGACCAATGCGGGGGTCGAGGCCCAGTCCGTACACGATATCGCCAATGTTGCCGCCGACTTTCTCAGATATCCCCGCTATTTCATTGATGAACGAAATGCGGGTGGCAAGATACGCATTAGCCGCGTATTTGGTGAGCTGGGCAGACGTGGGATCAGTTTCGACGTACGGAATTTCTGGACCGGAGTGTATCCATGGAACATCAACCACCACGTTCCCGTTCAGCAGCGGTTCGTATATCTCGCGCAGTACCTTCAGGGCCCGCACGGATGTCGAACCAACGATGATCCGCGACGGAGCGAAAAAATCGATGAGACCACTGCCCTCCCGCAGGAACTCCGGGTTGGACACGACATCGAAGTCTTCGCCAACGCGCAACTTCTGAGAAAGGACGTCGACGACCACGTCGATCGTGCCGACAGGAACCGTGCTTTTCACGACAACGACCGTGTACTGCTGAATCTCGTCCCGCAGCTGTTCAGCCACCGATATCACCTGTGCCAAATCGGCTGCTCCATCGGCAAGAGAGGGCGTTCCGACAGCAATAAACAGTGCTTCCGAATTACGGATGGTTGCAATCTGATCGTCGGTGAACGAAATCTGATCACGATCGATCAACTGACGCAGAATCGGCTCAAGGCCTTCTTCGTAAACGGCTGAATTGCCCCGCCGGAGCATTTCGAGCCGACGTTGATCAATGTCCTGGGCAATTACCCTGTGTCCGAGCGCCGCAAGGCCAACCCCGGTAACGAGTCCGACATAGCCTGCTCCGCCAATTACACCGATATCAGTCACAAGTTATCCCTTTGTCGCCTGATCAGGCTGAAAGCAGACAAACGCTACAGTTCAATGTTCTTCGCCCACTCGCGATTCTCAAGATACCAACTTACCGCCGAGCCGATTCCATCTTCAAGGCTGACCTGAGGCTCCCAACCCAGTAACTCGCGGGCACGGCTTATGTTGGCCCAGGTTGCCACTACATCGGTCGGATGAAACGGGTGTCGCTCAATGGTTGCCGTCTTGCCGAGCGCTGTTTCGATTTCGCGAATTACGTTGTTTATCTCGACTGGCCGGTCGGATCCGAGGTTAATCGTCTCGTAGCCCGGTCGACGGTCAATCGCAGCCACGACGCCCCTGGCAACATCATCGACGTGAGTGAAGTCCCGTCGTTGAGTGCCGTCGCCGTTGAGCTTCAGCGGCTCCCCCTCGGCAATCCACTTCACGAACCGGAATACGCTCATATCTGGCCTGCCCGACGGGCCGTAGACAGTAAAAAATCGGAACACGGTGATGTCGAAGTCAAATAAATGCCGATACAACCGGCACAGGTCTTCGGCGGCTTTCTTGGAGGTCGCGTAAGGCGAACGCAACGTGTCGATCGGATCATCTTCAAAGAACGGCATTTTGTTTTCGCCGTACACGCTCGAAGTAGATGCCAGTAAAAACCGTGACACTCCAGCGTCTTTACAGGCTTCGAGCAGGTTCAGCGTGCCGGTGACATTCGTATCGTAGTAAATCCACGGGTTGTCTATAGACTGCCTGACACCGGCGCGCGCTGCCAGGTTAATTACGGCGTTTGGCTTGAATTCGTTGACAAGCCTGTTTACCAAGTCCCGATCTGTAATGTCACCATTTAACCACTCGATTGCGCTCGGTCCGAGCAGGTTCTCGACCCGCCAATGCTTCATTCGTACGTCGTATGCGTCACTCAGGTTGTCGACTCCGCGCACCTCGTGCCCGTGCTCAACAAGCGAAGCCGCAACACGCGAGCCAATAAATCCTGCGCAACCTGTGACAAGAACTCGCAACTAGAAATTCCATTCATCCCACTGTGTGATCAACCTGACTTGATGTGCCCACACGCCCGTCCGGTCGCTGGCCAAGGCCGGGGACGCGATTCGATTTCAGTGTAGGTGAGAACCAAAATGGTTAGCCAGAAGCAATTCACGACGGGATCTGGCCGCCAGTAATGTTTCCATATCGAATTGGCTCCAATTTTTGACACGTGAATCAGACCTACCAAGTAGTGTTGTCTGATCGTGTACATGATCGCACCTGCTCTAAAAATATGTCGAAACTCACCAAAGTTCTAATTACGGGTGCGAGCGGCCTGCTCGGGGCAAACCTGGTCCGTCATTACGCCGGGCGGGCAGACTGCACCGGTTTTTACGGGAAAAATCCGATTTCGATCTCCGGAGCGGACCTGAAGCATCTGGAACTGACAGATCGTCAGTCAGTCTCGCGTGCGATAAAACAACTGCGACCTGATCTGATAATTCATTGTGCCGCCGCCACTAATGTGGAGTGGTGCGAAAAACACCCCGATCTTGCTAAAACGATCAACGAAGATGTCGCCATTTTTCTTGCGGAGCTATCGTCCGAGACCGGGGCTAAATTTGTATTCATGTCGACGGACAGCGTCTTTGACGGCAACAGCGGCAACTATCTTGAAAGCGACACCCCTGGCCCTCTGAACTCCTATGCCACAGGCAAAGTCCGTGCCGAGGAAGCGGTCAATAGACTGAATCCGGACACGCTGGTTATCCGCAGCTATTTCTACGGGCACAGCCCCTCCGGGACACGGTCGTTGCTTGAGTGGGTGCTTGTTCGGGCTATGGCCGGCAACGTCGTGCCCGGATTCACAGATTCGTATTTTTCTCCGATTGGCGTGCATGACTTCGCCGACGCACTGGACTCAGCAATCATGGCGAACATATCTGGGATTCTGCACCTGGGTTCCAGTAACGCAATTTCAAAGCATGAATTCGCGCGAATGGTGATGGAAACTTACGGATGTGAAATGTCTCTATTGCGGCCCATCACGGTTGATGACGCAGGCCTGAGTGCCAACAGACCCCGTAACACTTCGCTGAACGTGGCAATGCTTGAGAGCATCTGGGGACGAGTAGCCCCCTCAGTTGCTGATGGTATTAATCGCCTTTCATCACAGGCCAATCCGTTTGCCTAGCACCTCTGTATCGGCCTCAACCAGTAGACCTGCACCGAGGCAATCCCCGTCCTGCTGATTCGGTCACGTAGTCCAATAAATCGATAAGGCAGCATGTCGTACGGCGAGTGCAGGAACAGGGGTGAGGAACGGTAGCACTCGAGCCCGGCGTTCCTGAATTTCCGCTTCCACCACCGGGGCCTGAACCGGATGAATTCCTTGAGGTGATTCCCCGATACGCCGTGGATGCTGGGAATGAACTGCCCCACAATTTTCTGGAGTACCGATCGCCCTGGCGGACCGGCCGCGCTAACCGACGCATGCGACCCAAGATGAGCTCGCCCGGCATCACGAGACAGACCGGGTACCAGCCTCCGCATGACCTTGACAATCGATGCTATCGGGCGATTGGCGACCTGGATCACTTTCCAGTTACCGGTCGGCATCGAATGGATCATGATGCCTCCGGGAGCCAGGACCCGCTTCATTTCCGCCATGCAGGCGTCCAGGTCTTCGATGTGTTCCAGCACGTTCGATGAAAATACAAGATCGAAATAGCTGTCCACAAACGGGAGGCTGCTGGCATCCGCCACGATGAGCCCGTCCACATCGCCGGATGGGGAAATGTCAATCGGGGTCACCTCGGCAAAATGTTCCCTCAGCGCCGAGGATTGCACGCCGTCGCCGGCACCCAGTTCAAGCACCCGGGTAACGCCCTCAAGCGGGACCTCGGCGAGGATCTGGCGCAGGTCGCGCAATCGCAGGAAGTGGTGCCAGTTGTCGGCTGGCAAACCGTATGTATCGACTCGCATTGGGGTAGGCAACTTGCCCTGTTGCTCACGATCGCAGAACAGAGGAAATCTGTTATTTGTGAGTCAAATCGGGCCCTGCGTTGAATTGGACATCAGGTACGTTCTGGCGTGTATCAGTCGTGAACAATACGCCAGCAGTCGTAACAACGCATACGGGCAATTGGTGCGGGCGCCGTGTGAAAATCGACTATGCGATTTCAGGCTGATACCGATAGTCATCCTCGACCCGCAGAACAACTCGAATGCCACGCCAACGTCGACGCAACCGTCGAAAATCTCGATCAGACCCGATCAGCGCACTCGATGGCGGGCTGCGGAACGCGCAGCTTGTGTTCCTGTTGACCGCCATAATCGTTGTGCCCTTCATCGTCCTCCCGGAGTCATCGTTCGCCGATATCACATCCACATCGAAGGCAACCACGATTCGCTTTTTTGGCACACTTCTGGGCGGAGTGCTGGCATCGAGGTTGCTGATAAGAGTGGCGACCGGGAAGGAATGGATTCGCTCGCAGAACGCGGTGCTCAGGTTGTCTCCCCCAGCATATTTCATACTGGTCGCAGCAGCGTCGGTCGTAATCCTGTCGCTGATTTCCACCGTCCTGTCCATTGCGCCGGGAATCAGCTTGTGGGGCCGCAACCCCGCAGGTTTTGAAGCCGGGGAATACACCGCGTTAATGTACGCAGTGTTCGCAGTGGCCTTGTTTGTCTCGGTCCGCGAATCGGCATCCGTCGAACGGGTCTGGACAACCGTTGCAATCTCTGGCATCGCCGTTTCGTTAGTGGGCGTTTTTCAGTTTCACGGCATCGCCTTCCTGGACATCGCGCAAACTCACGGGATCCACACGACGGGCACCGCCGGAAATCCAATTTTCTACGGGGCCTTGCTAGTCCTTATGGCGCCGATGTCGCTGGCTTTTGTGGCTCAGAGATTCGAAAGCGCGTCCGCCACTGGCAGCCGCTACTGGCTTGCGGCCCTCGTCCTGGTGACCGGCTCGTTTACCTTGAGTCTGATCACCACGGTCAGCCGGGGATCGATACTCGGATGGACGGCCGGTCTTGTCGTTTTCGCAGTGATTGTCTTCGAAAACCGGTCGACGAAACGAGCCAGGCTAGCGGTCGGAATTATTGCTGCCAGCATCGTGGGATTCGCGGCGCTCACCACGGTCTACGAACCCTCGCCGAGGACCACGCCAATCTCACAGGCGTCCTCCCCACCCACATCCCCACCCACATCCGCGCCTTCTGCCTCTCAAGTACAGACAGAGACGCCGGGAGAGAAGTTCGGAAAAATAACCCGGTCGAGCACAGTGCGGTTGCGGCTTCAGTACTGGGGCCTGGCAGCCGACGTGGCACTCGGACGTCCGGAAATACCTTACTCGAACAACCTGCCAGCCTCCATCCGGTGGCTGGTCGGGTACGGCCCCGATACCTTCAGGTATGTCGCAACCGCGGAGGCCGGAAAGGTTACTTTTACCGGAAGGTTCACATCTGCTCACAACGACCCGATCAACCGCCTGGTCGAGCAGGGTCTGCTCGGGTTAATCGCGTGGCTAACATTGTGGCTTGCAATTGGGTACGCACTGTGGCGAGTGGTGAAACGGACTTCCAGATCTGACGCGTCCGGCTCCATGTGGCTCGCCGCCGGCCTTGCCGCCGCGCTGACCGCCCGGTTCCTCGAGCAACTTGCCGGCTCACCGACCGCCGGAGATGTCTTCGTTTTCTGGATTCTTGTCGGGATACTCACAGCCGTTGTTGCAGAGCCCCTGGCGAAAAAGTCAATCGAAGAAGAAATCTCTGCAGCCCGCGCCGCTTCCGGCCGTGGCAATCCGGGAAAACGCATCTTCGTCTTTCCTGCGGTTACCGTCATTGCCGTCCTTGCAATGTTCCTGTCCTGGGAAACCGCAGGCCGGTTCTTCATTGCCAACAATGCGGCCTCGGTCTTACACGCCGGCGGCACGTTGAGTTACGAAGCGGTCGATGCTCGTCTCGAACGGGCGACCAGCCTCGCGCCCGAAGTGGCAGGTTACTGGCACAGCCGGGCCGACCTTGAGCACGGAAAGGCCCGGTCATCTTCTGTTGCAGCCGATGAACTGGCGGCACGTCAGCGGGCGTACCAGTACGATAAGAACGCGTTTGACGCCAACCCGCTCGAAATTGGAAACCATTACCGTCTGGCGTTCTCTGCCTGGGAGCTGGGGAAACTGGGAGACGAGGAAAAGCGAATGGAAGCGGTTGAACTGTACGTGCGCATCACCAAGCTTGCGCCGGCTGACTCACTGGCCGCGGAACGCCTCGAAACTTTGCGGAACGTGCTGAACCCCTGATCGCTGAACAACCCCGAGTTCCGTTACTCTGAGTTCGAGACCGTCGTGGCAGCCGATGGCTTGCAGCCGTATCCAGCACGGCGAACCAGCGCGCCTCGACGAATTTTCGATTCCAGCAACCATGGCAATTTCCGACTCATTTCAGAGAGCGATAGCAGGCATTTCAAAAAGACGCAGGTTGTTGTTCGGTCTCGGAATACAGGCGGCTATCCCGTTTGCGTCCCTTTACCTGGCCCTACTCCTGAGACTCGATCTCGACACGGCTCTGATCGACCATACGGTCTTCTGGATCTGGGCCCTGGTACTGGCCTGGCTCCGCCTCGTAGCTCTTATCCAGTTCCGTGCTCACACCGGGCTCTGGCGCTACGTTTCTGTGCCGGACCTTCTTGGGATTGCCAAAGCAACAACTGTCTCGACAATCGTGTTCATCCCGATGTTGTGGTTGATATCCGATTTCGAGGGCATACCAAGAAGTGTGCCAATCATCGAGTGGGGCGTGCATATTTTCCTGGCCGGCGGACTACGAATCGTCGTTCGCGTCGGTCGCGAGCGGTTGAAGGCGAGCGGACAATCCGACCGTTACAAGCGGCGTGTGCTGATCGTGGGAGCGGGCGACGCCGGGGCGGCATTTTGCAGCCAGGTGCTTTCGACACCACACCTTCTGATCGAGCCAGTCGCATTTGTCGATGACGACCTTGCAAAAACAGGACTGAGCCTCAGCGGTGTGCCCGTGGTCGGCCCTGCTGAAAACATTCCATCCACGGTCGAATCGATGGAAATCGACATGATCGTTATCGCGGTCCCATCCGCGACGCAGGATCAGCGCGCTCTGATCGTGGAATATGCCCGAAAAGCGCGCGTAGAGTTCAGGATTCTGCCCGGAACGGATGAACTCCTCGCGGGCAACGTGTCCATTTCAAAGCTGCGGCGGGTCGATGTTACAGACCTGCTGGGACGGCCGGAGACTCAGCTCGACGATGAAGCGCTGCGAGCTACATTCACTGGCAAAACGGTGCTGGTCACAGGTGCGGCCGGAACCATCGGATCGGAGCTCGCAAGGCGTGTAATTCCCTTCGAGCCACGCAAGTTGCTACTCATCGACCGCGCTGAAAATCCGCTGGTGCTTCTCGAATACGAGTTACGAGCGCTGTTAGAACAGGGCCCAATATCTGACCTGGACCTGATCGTCCGGATTGCCGATGTGACCGATGAGGAATCGATCAGAAGAATTGCCCGGACGCACCCGATCGACGTTGTCCTCCACGCTGCCGCTCACAAGCACGTTTATCTGATGGAAGACGCGCCGGCCGATGCAGTAGTAAATAACGTTGGCGGGGTGCTCACAGTCGCAAGGGCGGCCAGGGATTGTGGTGCGTCGATCTTCGTGCTTGTGTCGACAGACAAGGCCGTTACACCGACCAGCGTGATGGGAGCCACCAAACGGCTGGCTGAACTGGCAATTACCGAGTTGGGACGGGACAACACCACTCACTTTGCCGCAGTAAGGTTCGGGAACGTGCTGGGTAGCAACGCCAGCGTTGTACCGATCTTCCAGCAGCAGATTGAAGCAGGCGGGCCGGTCACGGTGACCCATCCCGACGCCGAACGATACTTCATGACCGCATACGAGGCAGCAGGGCTGATTCTGATGGCCGCCACGATCGGCAACAACAGGGAGATTTATCTACTTGACATGGGTGATCCGGTGAACATCGATTCTCTCGCTCGCACGATGATCGAGTTATCGGGCATGGTCCCCGGTCAGGACATCGAAATCCAGTACACCGGGCTCAAGCCAGGCGAAAAGCTGACTGAAATACTGTCGTCTGAAGAAGAAAAGCTTGAGCAGACATCTCACCCCAAGTTGCTCCGAGTCATGAACTCAACCCGCGCAGCATTCGATCTCGACCAAATTGACGCGTTCGTGCGGTCGGCGAAAACGCTCGAACCAGCGGAAGTCAAACGGGGCCTTCAGAAGTTCGTGACCGATTTTACTATCGCCTGACCACGGCAACCACACTGCTGAGCCGACTCTCCAGAACGTTCCGTGCAGAAGCATAGGCGGTAGTAATTTGCTGCTGCCACAATTATCGGGCCTGTCTCCTGTCGAATATCTCCGAAATCGGCGTGTAGCTAAAGCCCAATTCACTGGCTGCCGTATTGCCGTCATGAATGGAGTTTGAACGCACAGACTCGACCGATACCGCTGGTGTCCAGCGCGTGAACCGCCTACTCCACCAGGCAAGTTGCAGAGGTCCCAATATTGCCCAGGCCGGGATCGACATTCGAGGTGCCGGTACGCCCGCAGCATGGGAAACGGTCCTCACGAAATCGTTTGTCGACATTACCGGCCCTGCGACCGTGTACGTCTTTCCGACTATCCCCAACTCTGCTGCCTTGATCAGTGCAACGGCCAGGTCGCCTGCCCAGACGGGGCTGATCATCCGCGACGGAGCCGGGAGCACTCGCAACGAGCGCGATAATAGACGGTCGACGATCTGCCCTGCCCTGCCAGATTTACTTCCGAAGACCGTGGCAGGCCTGACGATCACCGCATCAAGACCATCTTTCACCGCGTCAAGGACCAGCTCTTCCGCCCGGGCCTTCGTCGATGCGTAGTCGTCTTTCAGGGCTCCGGTGCGAAAACCTTCTACATTCACGGTCGATACGTGGACCATCATGGCGTCGGCACCGAGCGCTGCGCCAATCGCGTTCGCTGTGCCTGTAACATTCATCGCTTCGAAGCCAGCAAGAGTGGATTCCGAACCGTGTACTGCTGCTGCAACATGAAAAATGACATCGGCGCCCGACGCGGCATTTGCCAGAACCGCACGGTCCAAGATGTCGCCCCGTATATGCCTGACACTTGCCGGCAGATCAGAACCGTACGAATTTCGAGAATACGCGATTACCTGAATGCCCAATCCGGCCAATTTGCTGCACAGGGGAGTACCGACGATACCGGTCGCACCAGTTACCAGAACTTTGTTGATGCTTACCGGGAGGTTTGTAACCATAGCCGTTACACTCAAATAGCGGCGGGCCCGACCGTTCCAGACCCCGCTCGCAGCGTATCTTCCAACTATCCCACAATTATGGTGTTCCTATCTATTGGCTAAACGGCTCTTTGACCTGACAGTGGCAATAATCGGATTGATCGTACTGTCGCCGCTGTTCTTATTGGCGGCAGTCCTGGTATTCATTTCACTTGGTTGGCCGGTGCTTTATTCGCCGACGCGCACTGCCCGGTATGGGTCAACGTTTACACAACGGAAGTTCCGGAGCATGAGAATTGCTGTCGGACCGACGTCTCACCACTCTGGTGACGATGATCCCCGCATTACATCCACGGGCAGGTTCATCCGCAGGTTCAAACTCGACGAACTCCCTCAACTGTGGAATGTTCTGACCGGCGATATGAGTCTTGTCGGGCCGCGCCCGGAGGCCCTCGAATATACGAAGATGTACAGCGAAGAACAGATGGCGATTCTCGATCTCAAACCCGGAATCACTGATTATTCGTCTATCGAATTTGCGAATCTTGGAGCTTTCCTGGTTGGCGGAGATCCCGACACGGTGTACAAGGAACAAGTCTGGAACCGAAAGATGGAACTGAGGATGCAGTACGTTAAAAACCACAGTTTCTGGATCGATTTAAAACTGTTGTTTCGGACGTTCGCCGCGATTTTAAAGCGGAATTAACTCGGTGAAGCCCCCCGCACGCAGACTAAATATTGCATTGGCCATGTCTTCGTTCTTCCCGGTGGTCGGAGGCGCGCAGGTCACGGCAAACAACCTCGGCCGATACCTGACCGACCGGGGACACAACGTGGTGGCCTTCGTATCCCCGAAATACTGGCGGGCGCTCGGAAGCAGGCGCGCTGAGTTCCCCTTCAAGATCCTGCCAATGTTTCCCGCCCAGCAATCGGCCCTGCCGCGCTTTGGGGAGCCATACCTGAAACTCCAGGACCTGTACCTGGGATTTATGCAGCGGCGATACAAGTTCGACGTGTGGCAATCGTTCGGCGCTTACCCCACCGGAGTATCAATCGGTCATTTCACCCATCGACGAAATATCCCCCATGTCGTGAGAACGGTCGGTTACGACATCCAGAAAGACGAGCAGATCGGCTACGGGTATCGCCTGAATCCGAAGCTCGATGGACTGATCAAACGGTGGACTCCGGGGGTTTCAAAGGCCATTGCGCTGACCGAGTCGGTCGTTTCCGACCTGGTCGATGTCGGTGTTTCGATGGACGACATCACCATTGTTCCCTGTGGCGTGAACTACAACAGATTTACCGAGGGTACGTTCGATCGCGATCGCGTCAGAGAATCCCACGGCATCCCACGTGGTGTGTTCACCTATATTACGGTGGGTCGCAATCACCCGAAAAAGGGATTCCCCGTCCTTGTGAAGGCGCTTGCCGGGTTGAAGTCGCTACTGCCCGACACCCCGTTTCACTGTGTGTTCGTCGGTCGCGACATGGACCAACTCGAACCGCTCGCCCGATCGCTCGACCTTGTGGACAACGTGACATTCGTCGACGAAGTCGGTAGCTCCCCCGAAGACGATGCGTACGAAGTTCCCAGCTCGCCGTTAATCCGCCTTTATCGCAGTATGGACGCCTGTGTGTTTCCATCGTTGATCGAGGCACACAGCCACATCAATATTGAAGCCATGGCCGCCGGGCTGCCGGTCATATCAACAAACGCGCCAGGCGTCAGGGATACCGTCGTTGACGGCGTCGACGGGCTCCTTGCTACAGCCGGTGACCCGGAAAGTCTGGCCGAGAAGATGGCCGAGATTCAGACGAATTCTGATCGACGGGAACAGCTGGTGGCGCAGGGACACGAGTCTGCCAGAAATAAATACGACTGGTCAGTTGTCGGTAAACAATTTGAAGATTTGTACATGGAACTGGTCCAGCTGTGAGCGGGAATACGGCACGGACCCTGCTGGCACTCAGCCCCATACCCGAGCCGCTCTCCAGGAATCAATCCGTATCTGGAACTGTCGAGATATACGGCAGTCCGTTCGTTGATGATCGGCTACTGACCAGGGCTCCCACCGCCGAATCAGTGCTCCACGCCACCAGCCGATTCGCCAGGTCGCTGAATGGAGAGTTCGCTGTTTTCGTCGAAACAAGCGACTCTGTTGTCCTGATAAATGATCGGTTTGCAGCGCTGCCGTTGTTCTATTTCACTGACGATCACGGAATCACCGCATCGTTTTCGTACACGTCTATCTGGAAAAGGCTGTCAGATCTTGGAGCCCTAAAGCCAGACAGGGCAGCGTTTTTGGAATTCCTTTACTTCCAGCGACTTTACGGAGAAAGAACGTTCGATCAACGTTCGAAATTCCTCCCACCGGCGTCGATTCTCCGTT
>JADFLG010000161.1 GCA_022564545.1 Chloroflexota bacterium
AGACGATCTGCCCCCCGCGGAGCTCGCGTGGGCACCCAAGTGCGAATGCACGCCCGGTGCCAGACGATCTGCCCCCCGCGGAGCTCGCGTGGGCACCCAAGTGCGAATGCACGCCCGGTGCCAGACGATCTGCCCCCCGCGGAGCTCGCGTGGGCACCCAAGTGCGAATGCACGCCCGGTGCCAGACGGTCCGCCCCGCGGCGTCCCGATATTGCATCGGGATGCGCCCAGGTGCGCTCCGCGCTAAACCCACTAGAAACCGGGTGAAATGTCCGGCGGATCGGTGTCGCCAGCACCAGCATCCGAAGCGACGACCGGCACGTAAGGCTCCGTGGACGGTGTCGACGTGTCATCGTTCGGGGTAGCCCGTCCATCGTCGAGTGCAATCGCATAATCGATCGCCGTGATCGCGACTTCCACCATCCCGTCGTCGGGTTTACGCGTCGTCAGGTCTTGAAGGAGCAGGTTAGGAGAGTTGAAAATTCGAATCCAGATATTGTTCTGGTGTGTACCGGCGTAGCGAATGAACTCATAGCTGATTCCGGCAATAATCGGCACGAGGATGATGCGTGACGCTATCAGGAACCAGAACGGGTCCCGGGGAAACAACATAAACATGATGATCGACACGAGAACGACGGTCATCAGGAACGATGTTCCGCACCGGGGGTGGGCTGCCGGAAAACGGCGGACCGATTCGATTGTCAGCGGTTTACCGGCCTCAAAAGCATGGACGACCATGTGTTCGGCGCCGTGATATCCAAATACCCGCTTGATGTCGTTCATCTTGCCGATTACCCACACGTAGCCGACGAACAACCCCAGCCGTATGAGGCCCTCGACCAGGTTGGCGACGAAATTGTTCGCCCCGGCGTTTTCGGCCAGGCGCGACACAAACACCGGCACCAGGAAGAAAATGACGATGCCCAGCAAGAGCGATACCGTGAGCAGCGTGGCCATCGCCACCGGCGATATCTGCTGGTCCACTTCTGGGTTTTCGTCCACCGCGGCTTCGTTTGCCGAGATGGTCAGCGACTTCATGCCGACCAGCAGGGTTTCGAGTAAGACCAGCACGCCCCTGACCAGGATTATTTTGCGGAGTGACGAGTTCGCCCAGGATTCGAGGGGGATCGAGCGCCGGATGATAGAACCGTCTGGACGACGGACTGCCAGTGCCGCACGGCTCCGTCCCCGGATCATCACACCTTCGATGACCGCCTGACCGCCGTATAAGACCGGTTGATTCTGCAAACGCTGTTGTGAGGACAATACGGGTATTCAGAGGGGGCGCGAATGGCACCCCATCCGGCTTAGTTTTTGTCGGCGGGTCCGCCCAGGCTGTATCGCCGCATCATGCGTTCGACACGGCCCTCGGTATCGACGATACGTTGCTCGCCGGTCCAGAACGGGTGGCACTTGCTGCAGATTTCAGTCCGCAGACTTTCTTTTGTGGAACCGACTTCCCACGAATTGCCGCACGCACATGTGACGGTCGCTTGTTCGAAGTATTTCGGATGAATTTTGGCTTTCATATTGAACTATCACCTGGTTCGTGTGATCCGCCCGGTGCGATCGGCTAAGGAGCCGATGGGTCGACGTTTACGCGTTTTTTGTCTTTCGCACCGTAGTCGAACCTGACATGCCCATCGACGAGGGAATAAATGGGGTGGTCGCGTCCGATTCCTACATGCAGGCCCGGTCGGAACTTCGTGCCCCTCTGCCTGACGATAATTGCACCGGCGGTCACCGCTTCACCGGCAAAGGCCTTGACGCCCAGGCGCTTGCCTGCGCTGTCTCGACCGTTTCGGGAGGTACCGCCACCTTTTTTGTGTGCCATTTAGATGATCCAGTCTGCCGCAGAGATGCAGGAGTGAGCTATTTCGCCGAGATCTTCTTGATTGTCACCGACGTGACGAGCTGCCTGTGACCGCGCTTCACGCGCTGGCGGGTCTTGTTCTTGAAGCGCAGCGAAATGACCTTGTCGGCCTTGCTGTGTTCGGCTATCTCGCCGATAACCGTTGCGCCCTTCACTGCCGGGGCGCCAACGGTGAGTTTGCCGCCGACCGATGTCATCAATACCCGGTCGAACGTAATATCTGTTCCGACTTCACCGGGGAGCCGCTCAATATCGACCGTGTCGCCTTCGCGAACTCGGTATTGCTTCCCGCCAGTGTTGATAATTGCGTAATCTGTGGTCATTCGTGTGCCGTCCGTTCGTTGCCCAACCTCACTATTCTAAGTACGGGCAATTGGCGCGGTCAATTTCAATTCGAAGGGAATTCCCCCACAAACGCCCTTAATCCGCATTCCTGAACGTAAGTACTCAAAATTGCAGGCAGCCGATAGGAGCCACGCCCTGGTGCAAGACAACTCTATGCTCGATGGAACGATCGCGAGTGTCGACGCCGCGATTCGGAGTCTCAACCTCGAAGACGACATGCGCGCCGTCCTTGTCGAACCGTGGCGCGAAATCCAGGTGGCGCTCCCGGTCCGGATGGACGATGGCAACGTGCGCGTGTTCAGGGGGTATCGATCACAGCACAATGCCGCGCGCGGGCCATACAAGGGGGGGATCAGGTACCACCCTAATGTCGGCCTGGACCACGTGCGCGCGCTCGGAATGCTGATGACCTGGAAGACTGCCCTGGCCGATGTTCCGTTTGGCGGAGCAAAAGGTGGCATCTCTGTCGATCCCAAGGAACTCTCGACGCACGAACTTAACCGGCTGACCCGGCGCTACACGCTGAGCATGCACCATGTGCTCGGGGTGAACAGGGATATTCCCGCCCCCGACCTTGGTACTTCCGCGCAAACTATGGCCTGGATCATGGATGCGTATGGCTCGATTCACGGGCATACGCCGGGGATAGTGACCGGTAAGCCGATAGAACTGGGCGGTTCACTGGGCCGGGCGGAAGCGCCCGGAAGAGGAGCCGCGATCGTCGCCTGCCGGGCGATCGTCGATAGTGGGTCGACGCCCGAGCAGAGCACAGTCGCCGTCCAGGGTTACGGGGCGGTTGGCTCGGCGGCGGCAAGGACCATGTCCGATAACGGGGCGAGAGTGATTGCAGTATCGAATGTCGATGGTGCCGTTATCAATACTTCGGGTCTCGACCTCGACGAACTGGACCGAGTCATCGGCGAAGGGGGGAGCATCTCTGACATAACCGACGCGGACCAGCTTGAAAACCACGAGTTGCTCGAACTGGAATGCGATGTTCTGATACCGGCGGCTATCGAAGACGTGATCACGACTCGGAACGCTCCGAATGTGCGGGCGGGAATAATCGTCGAGGGAGCGAATCGACCGATCACCTCGGGCGCAGACCAGATATTGGTGGATGCGAAAAAGACTGTCATCCCGGACATTCTTGCAAACGCCGGCGGCGTGATCGCCTCGTACTTTGAATGGGCGCAAAACATCCAGGTTTTCAAATGGGAACTCGAGCGGGTCAATCGAGAACTCGATCAGTTGATCAACCGTGCATACGACATCACCCGGGAACAGGCCGGGCGAACAGGTTCGACCATGCGGGAGGCGGCATTTCACGTGGCCGTCGGCCGGGTCGCAGAGACGATAAAGATCCGGGGCTACGTGGGGTAGGAACGCACGGTTGAATGGGCTCTGTCAGAACTCAGCTCGCTAGTCAGCGACTACCTTCACGTTGCTGCCGATGTTGAAGAAGGCGATTTCGCCGGTGGGGCCGGCACAGGCCCGGGCTGCGTCGGCCACGGTGGTCCCTGCGAATTCCTTGATTAATTCATGTTGGTGGTAGCCGCCTCCACCAAGAACGGACATGCCCGGCTCGATCAGTTGACCCTGTAGCTTCACCGCAGGGGGGTCAGCTCGCCAGGAAGCTCCAGCGGGCCAGATCACTGGATATCGAACGTTCTCTATTTCCTCGTGTTCGAGGAAGAGACATCGGGTGTTCTCATCGAACGCCAGGGTTCCCCCAACCTGGGCATCCATTCCACCGCCTCCGAACAAAGGAGGCCTTGGTGAGGTCAGCACCGGGCCATCGATCTCACCACTTCCCGAACACGACACGAGAATGGTGACCAGCGTTGCGATGAGCAGCCATCTCACAGCTCTGCCGTGTGTTCTGATTGTCGACCTGGTGATGGATGTACTCACAATATTGATCCGAGATTCCATGTTTCAACGGGTTCCGAACGGTTCTGTCAGAACTCAGTGTCGAGGCAGAATAGCATCGATCCTCTGAAAACGAGTAGATTTGTTCTTGCCTTGCCCGCACTGTCTGTCTACGTCGGCTCAGTGCTCTGACAGAACCCTCCACGGCCCTCAGCGTGTATACAGCGCGTATACATGAGGCTTTCTCTACGGCGTGTATCAGCCGTTGTTTCTGCCGGTCAACCCATCGGTCAACTTGACCGTTATTGACCGGAGTTGACCGTTCAACTCAATTGGAAACCCTCCACTGAAAGGGTTGAACAACACCCTGTCCAACTCCTACTCTGTTCCGCCACATGAAGTTGGAGCAAGGAGTCGAGATGCCAGAGAATGAGGAAGGCCGCGGTTGGCTCGGGCCAGCACTAATAGTTGGCGCGGTTGGATTCGCGATATGGAGACGATTAAGTCCTGACACCAGGGAGACGATTTGGCGGTCTCTGGAAAACGCCGCCGCAGAGCACGAGCGCAGGAAGATGGCCGAGCTTGCACAGGCCGAGCGGTTACTTATTCTTCCCCCGATAGACCTGGAATTCGGGTCCGGCTTCCTTGATATCCCGCCAGCGGCGATCGATTCCGTCGTCGAAGCCGCACCATGGGAAACGCGCCTTCAGGCCGCCGTTGCAAAGTTTGAGTTGCCCGATCCGGACAATGGAGCGCCTGAGACACCCGTTACCGCCAATCCGGACCGGAAGTGGCTCGACGTTATTCAGCATCCTTCGGTCGTCGTGATACTCGGAAAGCGCGGCAGTGGGAAGTCTGCACTTGGCTACCGGCTCCTGGA
>JADFLG010000052.1 GCA_022564545.1 Chloroflexota bacterium
CCCGCAGCCTGGGCAGAAATATGTCCGGTAGCCCAAAGAGGTCCGATGTTTTCGTTTCGATGGGCACGTGGATAGGCAGTGCGGGCAGGATATGAGCAGGTCTCCTTAAGTAATGAGGAACGATGCTATTCTGCCCCCGACGCTGAGTTCTGACAGAACCAATAATGTGGGATTCGCTGTGAGTTAGCCTGAATGCGAGAGTCGTAAGTATTTATTACAATGCATCATAAGATGCATGTTTGACGGGTTAACGGGGCCAGTACTTATTGCGCAACCCATGGAGCGTTGGAAATGTCGGTATCACGAGAAAGTATCATGACGATCATCCGCCGGAACAACGGCGCGAATGTCGATGTTCTCGCGAATGAGGTGGACCTGGCGCCCGCCACGGTGCGCCGGCATCTCGACATTCTCGAGCGCGACGGGCTCGTCGACCATGTCGAGGTCCGCAAGCGCACAGGTCGCCCGCAGCATGTCTTCCACCTTACCGAGAAGGGGCACGATTCTGTTCCGAAGGACTACGGCCGGCTGCTCAACGAGCTGGTGAAGGACATCAAGAGCATTCCGAGCCACGGATTGGCCGGTCGGTCGGGCGATGAAATCCTGAGAGATTCCCTTACCCGGATCGGCAAAAAACGGGCCGAAGAATTCAGTCCGGGCCGAAATCCGATCGATGCGGTACGGGCTGCGTTTGAAGACGGCGGCTACGATCCGATAATCGAGGCCCACGAGGGCGGTCTCAAGATTCGGATAACCAATTGTCCGTACCGTCGAGCAACGGCCGATGACATTATTGTCTGTACGGTCGACCAGTCGATGGTGCAGAGTCTGCTCGGCGATGGGGTTGAGCACCAGGTATCGATCGCAGAACGTGCAAACGAGTGTGTGTACCTGTTGAGCAGTGACGGACTCAAGAAAATTGACACGGTGGCAGCTGGCAGTTAGCCTCGAACACCAGAACGTAACTAATCGAATATTTGTGGTTCCCCGGTGTCTTCAGCGATTGTTTTTCAATCGCTGGGACCGACAGGGAAAGCGGTGAAAATCCGCTGCGGTAGCGCCACTGTAACCGGGAAGACGATTCGCAATTAGCCACTGTCGATATACAGATGGGAAGGCGCGGACCAGTCGCTGAGTCGAAGTTGATTCGACCCGTGATCCGGGAGCCAGGAGACCTGCCGGGGAGCACTTGAGTGACTGCTCCCCGCTTAGGGTGTGGCCTCACGGTGATCCTCCGCTTGCGAACGAGTGGTCACGTGTGAACCCCTGACGAAGCAGTCAGGGGTATTTTTATTGGCACCGGTTTTTGGAGATAGTGCGACCGGCGTACCGTCAGGACTGGCGGGACCGCCATCGGGTTCAGTGTTAAAGCGGCTGGGCGGCGGCGCGCTGCTGCTGGGGACTGCGACCATCGTGATGTTTGTCGTGGCGTCGGCCGTCGGCCCGTTCAACATTCCGATTTCGCACACTGCATCGACTTTGCTGGACCTGATCGGCATTGGCGAATCGACCGCTGAGCCGACCGAGCAGGCCATCATCCAGAGCATCCGGCTGCCACGCGTCTTCATGGCGTTCCTGGTCGGTGCCGCGCTCGGGATATCGGGCGGGATCATGCAGGGATTGTTCCGCAACTCGATGGCCGATCCGGGGATTATTGGTGTGTCGAGCGGTGGGGCGACCGGGGCTGTAATAGCGATCGCTTCGGGCGCCAGCGCGGTTTCGACGCTGTTCCTGCCGTTGTTCGCGTTCGTCGGGTCGGGGATCGCGATGGCGGTGGTGTTCCTGATCGCTTCGGTCGGAGGGCGTTTTTCGATGGCGACGCTGCTGCTCGGTGGCATCGCGGTGGGTTCGTTCCTGGGCGCGATTACGACCGCGATTATTGTGTTGACTGACGATCTGTACGTTCAACGCCAGATTATTTTCTGGATTGCGGGCGGTGTCGATACGGCCCGCTGGGAGTCGGTCCGCATTGCCGCACCGATCATCGTTGCGGGTGGGTTGATAAGCGTATTTGTGGCGCGGGACCTGAACCTTCTGCTGGTGAGCGAGGACGAGGCGCGGTCGCTCGGTGTCCGGGTGACTCTTGTGCGGAACACGCTCCTGGTTTCGGCATCTCTGATCACCGGGGCGGCGGTGGCTTTCTCGGGGATCATCGCGTTCGTCGGGCTGATAGTTCCGCACGTGGTGAGGCTTGTCGTGGGGGCCGACCACAGGGTGCTGCTGCCGCTGAGCGCGCTGGCTGGCGGCCTGTTCCTGCTTATCGCCGATACCGCTGCCCGCATCGTGCTGTCACCGGCGGAACTGCGGGTTGGCATTCTCACCGCGCTGATCGGCGCACCGTTCTTTATTTACCTGCTCGTCAGGAACCGCTCGCGGGCGTCGATGCTGTGACCATCGAGATGGATTTAATCAGTTTGAAAGGTTTGCGATGAAGTGAAATGTGAAGCCGTCTTGGACGGATTTACTCAGTTTGAAAGGTTTTTATCTGAAATGAAGTGGAATGCGAATGGGGAGCCGGGTATGAGTGGCCGGACGGGAATCGCCCGGAAGATAACGATGAAAATCAAGATGAAGGTTTTGGTCCTGGGTTTGATGGCGGTTGCTGCAATGGCAATCGTGGCGTGCGCAGGGGACGACATTCAGCCTGAGCCGACTGCGACGGTCGTGCCTGCAGAGACAGTGGGGCCTGCTGAGACAATTTCACCGGCCGCGACTCAGGCTCCACGGCCGACAGCCGTCGGGCCAGACCTGTCACGGTTCGCCGACGTTCCCGAAATAGTCGATCCGACGAATTTCGGCTGGCCCCGCACCGTCGAGACGTCGGAAGGCCTGATCGTCATCGATTCTCTTCCGGCAAAGGTCCATTCTCTGTCGCTGGGACACACGGAGATACTTGCGGCGCTGATGGACTTTGATCGACTCAGCGCGGTGTACAGCTTTTTCGTTGACGAGGAGCAGTCGAACATCGCCGGGCTTTCTGCCGGCCACAACATGATCGGGTTCGACCCCGAGGAAGTTGTGGCGCTTGAGCCCGACGTGATTATTGCGTCGAGGTTCACGAACGCCGATACGGTTGCGCTGTTGAATGGTGCAGGACTTTCGGTCGCCCGGACGGCGCTGGAAAACTCGGCGCTCGGGAACGTGCCGAACATCCTGTTGATCGGTTACATGATCGGCGCCGAAGCTGAAGCCCTGGCGCTCGTCGAAGACATCGAGGCGCGAATGCAGGTCGTGACCGATGGGCTGCCCGACGGCGATAAGCCCCGCGTGCTTTCGGTGTCGAAATTCACCTCGACATTTGCGGCAGGTTCCAACACGACGGAGGGCGGAATCATCGAGCAGGCGGGCGGCATCAATGCGGCAGCCGATTCGGGGATCGAGGGACACCTGCAGGTGAGTATCGAGTCGATTGCTGCGATTAGTCCCGACGTGATACTCGTACCGCAGCCACTGGAGGGCGCCAATATCTTCATCGAGGAGTTGATGACGAGTCCTGCCCTTGCCGAGGTGCCCGCGATCAAGAACGGCGAGGTCCACTACGTCGTGCCGAAATACCACACGACGCTTTCGCACTGGAACGTGCGGGGAATTGAGCAGCTGGTGAGTCTGCTGTTCCCATCGGCATTCTCTGACGTGACGTTCGAGGACTTTTCGAACTGGGCCGGCCCGGTCGACGGGGGCGACGGGTACTAGATGACTTCCATGACTTCGTCCGGGACGGCGAAACCCGAACCTGCGTCCGTGCACGACCTCGATCGCGCTCTGTTGCGGGTTGAAAACCTGTCGGTTGTGCTCGGCGGGGCCATGGTTCTCGATTCGGTTTCGCTGTCGTTGGAGCGCGGTGTAGTCCTTGGCGTCGTGGGGGCCAACGGCAGCGGGAAGACGACGTTGCTGCGGGCGATTGCAGGGCTGCTGGACGCTGGTGGCACGGCCACTTTTGGATCAGGTAGATCGGTTGATGCGGCGAGCGGGGGGTCGGAGCTCAGGGTGTTGTCGCATGGGGAGCGGGCTCGCATGCTGGCGTACATGCCTCAGCAGGCCGAGAGTCACCCGTTCACCGTGTTCGAAGCGGTGCTTATGGGGCGGTATCCGCACCTCGGCCGGTTTGCACTTGAGGGCACACGTGACCGGGCGCTGGCCTGGGAAGCGATGGAGCGGACGGCTATTACCGAGTTCGCCGACCGCAAGCTCAATACGCTCTCGGGTGGCGAGCGGCAGCGCGTTGTGCTGGCCCGGGTGCTTGTTCAGCAGGCGGATTTGCTGCTGATGGACGAGCCGACTGCATCGCTCGACCTGCGGCACCAGATACTGACAATGGACCTGGTGAGAGAAGAGGCCAGGAAGCGGAACGCAGGGGTGATCGTGGTCATGCACGACCTGTCGCTGGCGGCGAGGTCGTGTGATCGGCTGGTGCTGTTGGACGGGGGACGAAAGGTAGCTGACGGCAGTCCGTGGGAGGTGCTGACACCCGAAAACCTGCGGACGGCTTTCGGCGTTGAGGGGCTGGTGGAGCCGGACCCGGTAACCGGCAGGCCGCATGTGCTTTTGCTGGGGAGTGCGAATTCCGGGCGGGGCGAGATGGTCGGGACCGGTCGAACGGTCCACCTTATCTGCGGGGCCGGCAGCGGACGCGAGCTGATGCACCAGGCGCGCGTCGCCGGCTACACCGTTACCGCGGGGGTCCTCGGGACCGGTGATTCCGACCGGGAGGCTGCTGAGCGGCTGGGCTTGAGGTACGTGAGCGCGCCGCCGTTTTCTGCGATTACCGACGAGCAGCATTCCCAGCACCTGGCGCTGATCGGGGCGGCCGATCATGTCGTGTTGTGCCCGATGGCGGTGGGGATGAACAATGTCCGCAACGTGGAGGCGGCGCTGGCGGCTGAGTCGTTGCTGGTGATTGAACCGGGTGGCACGAACACCCCGGAAGGCGGAGCTACGGTCGCCGACTTCACCGGCGGCAGGGCGATCAAGCTACGTCGTGAACTGGTCGAGCGTGCCGGGCAGGTCCCGGAATCGGCGGTGCTGTTCGAGCTGGCGCGGCTGGGGGGTTAGTCGCCGGGTCGGATTCTCCCTATGGGGGAGAGGGGATGTACGTGGCCGGCGCGGACTACTCGATCAGGGTGCGAATCAGGTCCATGTCGATTGCTTCGCGCACGGTTTTGGCGAGCCGGTCGTATTCGGCTTCCATTGAGAATTCCTGGATTTGCGGGCGGGGCAGGTTGTGGGTGTCGGCGGTGGTGTAGAGGAGTCGCCGGAGGATGCCGGGGCTGTCGAACAGGCCGTGGACGTAGCTGCCGATGATGGGGAGCGTGTCGGAGGACGCACCGTCGGGCCAGGTGGATTGGGCCGGATTATCTGGTCGTGGCATATGAGGTCCCTCGGCGTTGCGCGGGAAACTGGCGTCGTCGCTCAACGTCGATAACGGTTTTTCGGTCCCGGTAGTAATGCCGGTGTGGATTTCGTAGCCGGAACCCGATGCTGCCGGACCTTTCAGGGGCCCGGACGTGGTTTCCGGGATTTCTATATTCACCCGCCGGGTGGTTTTCGTGGTGTCGAAGACGGTGCTGATCGGGAGCAGGCCAAGGCCCGGTTCTGATTGCGGTTCGCCCGATTCCGTGGCATCGGGATCGTCGAGTTGTTGGCCCAAAAGCTGGTAGCCGCCGCAAATGCCGACGATTGTCACACCGCGCTTTGCCGCGTTGACGACGGCGTTGTCGAGGTTTCTGGATTTCATCCAGCGGAGGTCGGCAATGGTGCTCTTGGAGCCGGGAATGATAACGATGTGTGCGCCCGAGAGCTCTTGCGGGGTTGTGACCACCCTGATTCGACAACCAGCCCGCCGAAACGGGTCGAGGTCGTCGTGGTTCGATATGCGGGGCAGGCCGATGACGGCAACTTCGATCACGTCGTTGGTTGCGGGGCGTGCGTTTGGCTCCGGGCGTGCGAGGCGCACCTGGTCGCGCGGCGCAGCTCCGCGGGGCACGCCAGGGCTTGGCGGGACGTAGTCGCCGAAGGTCACGCCGTCTTCGTCTTTTACCTGCAGGTCGTAAATGAACGGGACGACTCCGATGACGGGTATGCCGGTACGGTCGGCGATCATTTCGGGCAGGGGGTCGAGCAGTGTGCGGTCGCCGCGGAAACGGTTGATCAGCAGGGCTTTGACCAGTTTTCTTTCGCCAGGCAGCAATAGTTCCAGCGTGCCGAGCAGGGAGGCGAAGACGCCCCCGCGGTCGATATCGCCGACCAGGATGACCGAGGCGTTGGCGTAGGCGGCCATTTTCATGTTCACGATATCGCGGTCGCGCAGGTTCACTTCGGCCGGGCTGCCGGCGCCTTCGAGCACTATCACGTCGTACCTGGCGGCGAGCCGGTCGTAGGCGGCTGTGACTGCCGACCAGACCTCTGACTGATCGCCCCAGTAGTGTTTTGCTTCGAAGCTGCCGACCGGTTTGCCGTTGATGACCACCTGCGACCGGCTGTCGGCTTCGGGCTTTAGCAGCACCGGGTTCATATCGGTGTGTGGCTCGACGCCGGCAGCCTGGGCCTGCACGACCTGGGCGCGTCCCATCTCGCCGCCATCGGCCGTGACGTAGGAGTTGTTCGACATGTTCTGGGCCTTGAACGGGGCTACGTTGACGCCGTCCTGCGCGAGGATCCGGCACAGGGCGGCGGCAATGACGCTCTTGCCGACGGAAGAGCCGGTGCCCTGGACCATGAGGGCCGTGGCCCGCTTTTCTTCGGGACGATTGGCGAGATTCTTCTCTGCGGACGACAAGGGATCAGGTTCCGTTTGCAATGGCGAGGTGGACCGTGTGGTTGAGCGTGGTCAGACGGTTGATGTCGTTTTCCATCTGGATGGTTGAAACGGAGCAGTTGTCGATTACGAAGTTGTGCATGGCGTGATCGGGAAGTCCGAATAATGCGACCAACAGGCCGCTCATGGCCGAGCCGTGGCCGACTATTACGACATTGCCGCCCTCCTCAGCGATTCGGGATTCTTCGAGAAATTGGCGGGCGCGGACCGGAAGGTTGGAGCGCTCCTCGCCACCGGGCGGGTCGATCGAGACCGTGCCGTTCTGGTAGCGATTTGGGTACTTTGCATCGATCTCGGATTCGAGCATGCCTTCCCAGTCGCCGTAGTCGATTTCCAGCAGAAGGTCGGACGTGGAGACCGGCATATCGAGCAGGGTGGCGGTTTCTACACAACGCTTTAGCGGCGACGACCAGACTTTCTTGATGTCGAAGGTGGCTCTCACGTAATCGGCAACAAGTTTTGCCTGGGCCCTGCCTTTTGAGTTCAGTGGACGGTCGTTACGTCCCTGTCTGCGGTTTTCAACGTTCCAATCGGTTTCGCCGTGTCGAATCAGAATCAGCCGGGTCATGTTTTCTCCGCGATTTTAGTGGGGATCAGACTACATGGAACTTGTAGGTGTGTAGTCATTTCTTGACCTTCTGTTCGCATTGAGGTGATATCGTTTCTGGCGGTCTGTGACGAAATTCGTTTGGTGAGGGGGACCGTTGATGGATGCCGGACCGATAATTTCTGCCACGGCTGTGTTTAAGACCTACCGATCTCGTGATGTGGTGGTCGAGGCGCTCAACAACGTCGATTTCGAGGTCATGCCGGGCGAAATGGTCGCTGTGATGGGTCCAAGCGGATCAGGCAAGACCACGCTGCTGAACTGCATGTCGGGTCTCGACTCGATCGACTCTGGCGATGTGAGCATTGCAGGTCAATTGCTTCGCACCATGTCGGACGATGCTTTGAGTGACTACCGGGCCACCTCGATGGGCTTCGTATTCCAGGCGTACAACCTGCTGCCGGTGCTGAGCGCGCAGGAGAACGTGGAACTGCCGCTCGTGCTTGCGGGCACTTCGTCGAAAGAGGCTCGGGCCAGGGCGGCCGACAAGCTTGACCTGGTGGGATTGAGCGACCGACTCGACCACCTGCCCGCTGAACTTTCCGGTGGGGAGCAACAGCGTGTGGCGATTGCCAGGGCGCTGGCCAACGACCCGGCGATCGTGTGGGGCGACGAAATGACCGGGAACCTCGATTCGACCAACACTGCGGAAATCATGGAGTTGCTCACAACTTTGAATAAAGAGCAGCAGCAAACCTTCGTAATCGTCACCCACTCCGATGAGGTGGGAGCGCTGGCCGACCGGATCGTGAGGATGAGCGACGGCTTTATCGTTGACGATGGGAACGGGGCGCGAGGTGTGGTCGTATGAGTTCTGGCGACTGAGAGATTTTCTCAAGACAGTTCGACGGGTGAGGGCGTCAGATTGAACATCCCCTCGCCCCTGACCCCAACCCTCTCTCTCAGGAGAGGGAGCAATTGAGACGGAATTTCAGGGTTAATTTTTTTGGAAAAGCTCTTTGGCATCGAGATGAACGTTCTCGCCACCTACCTGTCTGGCGGTACTGCGGCTGTGCTATTGATCGTTCTGTTCATGGCCCTGCGCAACCGGATTTTGCTGAAGCTGGCGCTGCGCAATATTCCCCGCCGCAGGGCGCAGACCGTGCTGATCATCCTGGGGTTGATGCTCAGCACGACCATCATCATGGCCGCACTGGCGATCGGCGATTCGGTTTCAAGTTCCATCCGCACGACGGTGCTGGATGCGCTTGGCGAGACTGATGTTCGTTTGACATCGCCTATTGCCGCTCGGTTCGGTGATGACTATCTTGATGCGGCTGTTGTAGACCGTGTGCGAGAAGTGGTTGCAGGTGACAGCCGTGTCGATGGTGTGATGCCGTTGATTCGAGAGCAGCTGCCGGTGCTTAACGAAGCGACAGGTAAGACGGTCGCCGGGACATCGGTGGTGGGAGTAGACCTGGGTTCTCTTGCCGGGTTCGACAGCTTGAGGAGCGTTGCCGGCGGGCCGGCCGACCTGCGCGGGCTTGGCGATGGCAAGGCCATTATTAACCGGTCGTTATCCGAGAAGCTCGGAGCTGAGATCGGCGATGAAATTACGCTCGTCGCGCCATCGGGCCGGGGCAAGTACACCGTAATCGACGTTGTCGAGAACAAGGGCATGGCTGGCGGATCGGAAACGGACCGTTCGGCGGCATTGTTCTCGGTCGAGACGCTCCAGGGCGTGCTTGATCGCGAAGGTCAGTACAACATGATCGAGGTATCGGTCGTCGGTGGCATTCGAGTAGATGTTGACGATTCAGATGACGTTGCCGAAGAGCTTCAGCTGGCGTTCATAGATGATGAAGCTTCAGAGACGCTGTTTGAGGCATTCAAATCGCCGGAACTTGTTGCCGCTCTGCAAAGGAAGCTGGATGAAGGTGGAGCCGCAGCTGGCCCGTTCGCCAGCGATACGCTTGCGGTCCTTGTTGCTGAACTTGAAAAGGACGCTCCTTCTGACGAGTTCAAAGTGGCTGTGACCAACACGATTACACTGGCGACAGTAGCGGGGGTGATCGAGGAGATCGGCAGCCCTCAACTTGCGCAATCGCTGCTGGTCCCGATGTCGCAACTTGTGGAGTTGCAGGTTGTTGCGATAAAGAATCGCGGGCTTGAACTGGCCGAGTTTTTTGGCCAGGTGATCGTTCAGATATTCAGTATTTTCGGATCGTTCTCGATCATTGTTGGTCTGCTTTTGATCTTCCTGGTGTTCGTAATGCTGGCTGCGTCCCGCACTACGGAGATGGGAATCATTCGGGCCGTGGGGACGAAGCGGCGTCACCTGGTCCAGATGTTTACTTACGAAGGCATCGTGTATTCGATTGGCGGGGCGGCCCTCGGCACAGCGCTGGGTCTTCTGGCCTCGGTGCTGCTGGTGCAGATCATGAGCGGTTTGGTCGGTCCGGACGAGGCATTCAGCTTCACGTATTCGGTGACTCTGCAATCGATAGTCGTGGCGTTCTCGGTCGGACTGGTCCTGACTGCGCTCACCGTTGTGTTTTCCGCTTACCGCGTGAGCAAGCTGAACATCGTTGTCGCCATTCGCGGGCTGGGTCAGGAGTTTGTGAAGGATGAGACTCCTGCTGCGGGCAGGCGAGCAATGAATATTCTCTGGGCAATTGGCGGACCGTTCACTTATCTTTTCAACACGGTCAGGCAATTCAGAGCGAAACAGGGTGTGGGGCTGCGGATCGTGGGCGTGCTGGCACTTTTCCTCGGTGTTCCCTGGATAGCAGTTGTCGTGTGGAAATTATTCAAGTTTGTGCAGCCGTGGCTGGCTTCTGGCTGGCCGCTGTTGCCGATCGGATTGGTGGTGGCGCTGGCGGGATTTCACCCGGACAACGGCATCAAAGGGTTTGGGATCGAGAGCGCTGCGTTGTTCACGAGTGGTACAACGTTGTTGATCATCGGGACCGGGCTCATGGTGCGCCGGGTGCTTGAACGCCGCGGGTATCGCGAAGAGTTCCAGAAGCGCGTTTCCATGACGCTTATCGGAATCGCAATGCTCATTTTCTGGGGATTGCCTTTTGATGCACTGGACGGTCTCACCGGCACTCTGGACGGCGGACCGGAGATGTTCCTGCTATCGGGTGTTTCGTTGGTTGCCGCGGCGGTGTGGGTCGTAATGTACAACGCTGAAGTGATCATATGGATCGTTGTGAGGATGATCGGACGATTTGGGAGTTTGAGACCCGTTGTGAAGATGGCGATTGCCTATCCGATGTCGGCGCGGTTCCGTACCGGGCTGACGCTGGCGATGTTCTCGCTGGTCATCTTCACGATGATGATTTTTGCGATTCTCACCAATTTGGGCAGCGCCATCGAGGACGAGCCCGACCTGGTTTCGGGTGGCTTTGATATTCGTGCACAGATTGACCCGGAGCTTCCCATCGACGACGTGAATGGCGTTATCGCTGCCAGCGGTGGCTCGCTTTCGGCTTCCGATTTCACAGTGATCAGTTCGCAGGCCCGGCTGAGGGTTGAGGTGCGCCAGGATGGTGCTGAGGACCTGGCATTCAAGGGGGCGCGAATTCGTGCTTCAGACGATGTGTGGTTGTCGGAAAATACTTTCAGGTTGACACACTGGGACCCTGCGTACGGGGTTACGTCCGAAGAGATTTGGGCGGCGGTCGCGGCCGATCCGGCACTGGCAGTTGTGAACGGCGCCATCATTGAAACAGGTGGTTTCGGGGGCGGGGAACCCAGTGCTTTCACCAGGTTCTCGATAAAAGGGATCAAGTCGAATGAGCCGGGCGAGATTGAAGGCGTCGATATCACGATTCGTCCACCGATCGGCCAGACAGTGGGCGCGTCGGTCAACCGTAAAGTGATCGGGGTGCTCGATCAGTTCGCTGACTCGTTCGAGTTCGGTCAGACGGACATTTACATGAACAGTGCTGTTCTCGTTGAGTTATCGAGCAAGCCAGTTCCATTTGTTGATTACAAGTTCAGGCTGGCTGACCCTTCGCGCGCTGAAGAAATTACCCGACTGCTGGAAACGGTGTTCATTGAGCACGGGATGACTGCCAGATCGACCGAAGAGGACATTGCCGACAACCGGGCGCAGACCAATTCTTTCAACCAGCTGTTCCAGGGCTTTATGGGGCTCGGCTTGCTGGTGGGTGTTGCGGCTCTTGGTGTGGTTTCGTTCAGGGCAGTTGTGGAGCGCCGGCAGTCGATTGGGATGATGCGGGCGCTGGGCTACAAGGGACGGATGATTCAGATTCAGTTCCTTATGGAGTCTGGCGTGGTTGCGATTCTTGGTTCGGCGATTGGCATTGGTCTGGGCTCGCTGATCGGTTGGAATATTTTTCTCACAATCAGTAAGGAAGTGGACGGGTTGAAGTTCTCGATTCCGTGGCTGAACGTGACGATTATTGTGCTGGTCGCGGTGGTGTTTTCGTTGGTGACTACGTATATTCCGGCGCGGCAGGCTTCGAGGATCAAGCCGTCGGAGGCGCTGCGGTACGGGTAGGGGTGGGGCTGGGATTTTGGCGCCGGGCGTGCCATTGGCGGCCACTGGCGACCACCCACACCCTAACCCTCTCGTTAGTCGCCGGGCGTGCCGAGGCCGCACTTGGGCGACGCGCGAGCTCCGCGGGGCAGACCAGGGGCGTTAGTTGTAGTTCCCACGGACGTTGTTTACACACGCAGGGAGCTAACGGTAGTTAATGCGCGGTATAACCTTTCCTCTTCCCGACCCCTGTGGAGGGACCAACAGCCAGCGCGGGAAGACTCCGCGATTCGGCCGGTTCTGATCCTGCCATCACAGTGCTGCACCTGCGCGCCAGAACGCGTTTTTGAACCTGCGAGTCGCCAGCCAGAGAGATAACCAGTTCGCCGGGTCGGCTGGCGTCCCTCCGCAGGAGTCGGGAAGAGGAAAGCTCTATGCCACTTCAAATCTGTAAACAACCTGTATGGGCGCTACAGTTAGTCGCCGGGCGTGCCGAGGCCGCACTTGGGCGACATTTATGCGGCTCCGCGGGGCAGCGTTTAGCTCCGGGCGTCGGCGGCCTCCTTGGTCGCACGTCGCAATCTACCCATCCCCGCGCCCAGCGGGCACCCGCTTCCCGAAGGAAGAGGGACAGGAAGCGGGCGCGTCAGGGCGTGGACGCTAACCCAGCGAGTGGTGGCGGGGCGTGAATTTTTTTGCTTTCGAGATCTTGCGCGCGAGGTTCAGGTCTTCTGCGGTGTCGATATCGACCAGGCTGATCCGGCGCGGGTCGGTCCGTTCCAGTTCTTCATCGGTGAACAGCGTTAGCGGCGGGTAATCGGCCGCGGCTGCCCTTTCGATCGCACGGCGGGGTGACGTTTCGCCTTCTGATAAGGCATGTGCAAGGAACGGCAACCACGCAGCACGCGGATAGACCGCGTGGAGCGGGTGGAGAACTCCGTTGGTGCGCGGAATTACCGCGGTGGGCGATTCTGGGCCATCGGTCAAGGCCGCCGCGGCCATCGCCTGTACGAGACTGGGAGAAACGAAGGGGTGGTCGCCTGCGATCACGAAGCTCAAGGGTGTGGTCGACGCGGTCAGCCCGGCGTGTATGGCAGCGAGCGGCCCCTCGTGCGGTTCGGTATCGGTAACGACATGCATGTTAAGCGCTATGCCGAGATCGGGGATATCGTCGTCCTGGCCGGGCCGTACCACCAGCACCAGTTCGGTGCAGACCTGTTTGAGTGTATCGGCGACCCGTGCCAGCACGAGTTTTCCGCCAATGTGGATGAGCAGTTTCGACTGGTTCGCGCCGAGTCGGCGAGACCGGCCTCCCCCGAGGACGATGCCGGTTAGCTGTCGGACGTCAGCTCCTGGCGTGCGAGGTGCACCCGGGCGCACGGGCGAGCTCCGCGGGGCGCGCGGGGGCAGGCGTTGATCGCCGGGTGAATGTTTCAAATTGAACTTTCCCCTCGCCCGCGCCCCGATTGCATCGGGGCGCCCGTCTCCCCGCGGAGAGGGAGTCAATGTTGACGCGGGCGGTTAACTCCCGGCCGGGTCAAATTGTGTCGGCCTGTCCGCGAGTCTTACCGGGGACTTGCCGGTAATTATTCCATGAATCGCGGTGGGATTTATTCCGGGATTTCTCCGATAGCGCCGAACAGCTCTGTGTCGGGGTAGAAGCGGCTCCAGGCGAACCAGAACCCTGTCATTGCGGGCAGCATTTCCATACGGTCGCCTTTCAGCTCACCTTCGATGCACTCGCCGCTGATCGCCCGCCAGGTGGATTTTGTCTGGTTGTCTTCGATAAGCCACGGTTCGTAATCGTCTCGCTCACCTTCGCCCGACGCTGTTGCTTCGGCACTGCGCCGGCGCGGGTTTTTAGTCAGGCCGTTGAACGTCAGAGTTCGCCCGTTGACAGTCCGTGAGAACGCGGCGGCGGTGGCAGACGCGCGTTCTTGCAACACCAGGACTGCCGTCCGGCCGAGCGTTTCTTCGATCAACGGCTGTTCGATCAGCCCGGGGTAGGAGTAGGCCTTTGCTTCGCCGTCGATGTCGAGACCGAGGACCACGTCTTTGCCGTAGAGTCGCTTGTCGGTGGGGTTAAGACTGTGAATCCCGTTCCGGTCAGAAGCATAGTAGCTTTCGAAAACGTCGCGATCGGGCCCGCCCTCGGTCGACAACACCTCGGTGTAGGGATAGGCCTGTTTCCAGGCCGCCCAGGTGGTCGTGACCACCGGTATCGGCTTGAGAGTCCAGCCCGCCAGCTTGCCTACGACTGCCTGGCCGATGAACTGCACGAAGCCGCTCCCGTCGTCGTCGGGCATCAGGGGCGAGTTGAACACCGTGTATGTGTGACGCCCGAGTGTCAATTGGGGTCCACTGCCGGTCCTTGCGACGAAGGCGCGCGCCGAGTATGTGACCGGCGACCAGGAGACTATTACCGGGGTGTTGCCAAACTCCTCGTTCGACGTTTCCCGGACTGCCATTGAAGCGAGTGGGTATGCCGCGGCTTCTCCGTTGTGGAAGATGCCAATCACCCGGTCGTCGGGGAGCAGTTCTTCGTCGGCCTCCCCGGCATCGAGGAACTCTGCTTCGGAGGTAGGGCCATGACGCCTGCGTCCGGGATTTTTTCGCAGCTTTTCGTACGAGGCGAGCTTCTGGTTCGGCAGGACCAGGCTGATGCGCAAGGCGAAGAATCCCCACCGGGCGAGGAAGTAGACCAGCAGCGCCGCGATGTAGAACGCGAAAAAGAAATTCAGGGGTTCAAACGAACCGGTGGCCAGAAATCCGAGCAAAGAGAACAGCACCGCGGCAATGAAAACCGCGATTGCACGGAGCCGGGGGTTGAGTGTGGTCCAGAAAATTTTCATGTGGTGATTGATATTAGCCGTTCTTGTGTCGGGTTGGCATTTTAATCGTAAGTCACCGAGTGTGTCATTAGGCACCGGGCGTGTCGCGATTGGCGTCGGGACACCTGGGTGCCGGGGCGAGCCCCGCGGGGCAGCGTTAATCGCCGGACGTGCCGGGGCGCATCCCGATGCTATCGGGACTCCGCGGGGCAGATGCTGTCAGTTGCGGCAGGAAGTAGACAGTTATACTTCGCCACCTTTGGAGTCTGCGACGCTGGTGGGGTTTGCGACGCTGGTGGAGTTTGCGACGGCTGTGGGGTTTATGACGGCGGCGAGGGTCATTACGCAAGGAGGTTCGCATATTGGTCGATGTAGTGGTCAGGGTATCCGATGATCTTCTGAAAAAATACCAGTCGGTATCGAACGCCACGGTTCTGGGCGAGCTATCGAGGCGGGGCTACACGAAGGTCTACATGACCGGTGTGCACAGCCTGGCGAAGGGGCGACGGCTGGTGGGGCGCGCCGTGACGCTGCGTTATCTGCCTTCCCGGCCCGACCTGCAGCAACTGGTAACAAGGGGCGGGCATGGCGAGGGGTTCAACGAGACGCCCCGTTGGGACGCCCTGGAGGCGCTGACCCCGGGGGATGTGCTGGTGGCCGATTGCATGGGGCTGGGTGACACGTCGACCGGTGGTGACGTGGTCTTTTCCCGAATTGTCACCCGGAAGGCAGCGGGCCTGGTGACCGACGGCGCCATACGCGATGGTCACAAGGTGGTCCTGTACGGATACCCCCTGTACGCGGGCGGCAGCACCCCGACGATTGGTGAGCCGAACGTGTTGCCTTACGAGGTGAACGAGCCGATTCAGTGCGGGGGCGTGCTGGTATGGCCGGGTGACGTGATAATGGGAGACGATGACGGCGTTGTCGTTCTGCCAGCTCAACTCGCCGGTGAGATTTACGAGGACTGTGTCCGGCACGACGAAGTCGAGCAGGCGGTACTCGAACATACGATGAAGGAGGGGATTTCGCCAAAGGCGTTTTACCCGTTTAACGCGGACACCGACAAGATTTACGAGGCGTGGAAGGCGCGGCGTTAGTCGTTGGTCGCCGGGGGTGCCGAGGCCGCATCCCGATGCAATCGGGACTCCGCGGGTCAGGGCGTTTAGTAACTATCCCAAAACACATTAATAGGCGAAGTGAAATTCCGTCTCCCGGAGGAGAGGGTGAACCGCCCCCGGGAAGTTCCGCCGGGCATGGGCGGGCGGTGTAAACGCACGGATTGCTCTGGGATTTGTGCTGGCGCACCAGAAATAGGACGGGTGTTGTATGGGTGACAGGCGGATACAGATTTCGGCCGGTGGTGTATCGGTTACGGCGATGCTGAACGATTCGGATACTGCCGATCGGCTGTGGGATGCGCTGCCGATAACGGGCCGGGCGCAGACCTGGGGCGATGAGATTTACTTTTCGATTCCCGTGAGTGCTGAAGAAGAGGCCGATTCGCAGGAGACGGTCGAGGTGGGGGCCGTGGCCTACTGGCCGCCAGGATCCGCACTGTGTCTGTTCTGGGGTCCCACGCCGATGAGTGCGCCGGGCGAGATCAGGCCCGCTTCGGCGGTGAATGTGATGGGGTTGATCGACGGTGATCCGGCTGTGCTCGGGCAGGTCCCAGACGGGGCCGAGATCTTAGTTGAGCGGTCTGGCGGGTAGGACGTGCCTCCAGAGAAGTCACGAAATGCGAACGACCGGCTTTCGGGCCGAGCGGGTCGGGGTTTTTCAGATCAGCTGAGGGCCTCCTGCGAGGTCGATTGGCGGCGGGCTCATGAGGAGCACCCGTTCGTGCAGGCGATGGGCGACGGCTCGCTTTCGCTGGCGCGGTTTTCCAGTTACATGCGGCAGGACTACCTGTTCCTGATCGACTACTGCCGGGCGCTTGCCATTGCGTCGGCAAAAAGTCCTGACCTTGCGTCAATGGGGCATTTCGCGGGTTTGCTGGACGAGACTCTGAACTCGGAGATGGAGTTGCACCGGGGGTTCTGTTCGGACCTGGGGATAACAGCGGCGGAGCTTGAAGCGACAAATCCCGAGGCGGCGACGGTCGCATACACCGATCATTTGCTGAGGACTGCCTATGATGGCTCGATCGAAGAACTGGCCGCGGCGCTGCTGCCGTGCCAGTGGGGATACGACGCGGTGGGCCGATTGCTGGAGCACCGGGTGCGGCCCGACCCGGATTCGTTTCATTCGAGGTGGGTCGCGGGCTATTGCGCCCCGGAGTACCGGAAGCTGACCGAATGGCTGAAGGGATTTGTTGACGAGATTGGTGCGATTGCCCCGGCCGAGAAGCAGCGGCGGATGCACGGGGCCTTCCGGGCGAGCACGCGCTACGAGTATCTTTTCTGGGACGCCGCCTGGGGTGGCTAGCCACGTTTTCTGAGAGGTCGGTGGGAGTTGACCGGGTCGGGTCGGTAATGCTTCGGCGTGGTGGCGGAGGCGTCGTCACCGCCTGTATCTGATGGCGGGTTTGACAACACCCTGACCTGCTCCGTTTGACTCCGGGCGTGCGAGGCGCACCTGGTCGCCCAGGGAGCTCAGCGGGGCACGCCAGGGCGAAGGAGAGGGGACGGGCCCGTCCTCTCTCGGTGATTTGTGATCACTGCGACGCGAAGGAGAAATAAATCATGGCGACTATGAAAACGGCTTACTTCTATGGTGGAAAGGACATCCGGGTTGTCGAAGAAGAAATTCCGACTCCCGGTCCCGGCGAAGTGCTGTTCAAGGTCATGTCGGCAGGTGTGTGCGGGTCCGATCTCCACAACTACCGCGGCCACCAGACGAGGGAGGATGTACCGTGGCAGCAGGGTCATGAGCTTTCGGGCGAGATAGTTGCGGTGGGTGAAGGCGTTACTGGCCCTACGCCGGGGCAGCGAGTTGGCATAGAGGCTGAACACCTGCTGGGCTGTGGCAAGTGCCGGTTGTGCCGGGAAGGCCAGTACCAGATTTGCACCGACCGTGGCATGCGGTTGGGGTCCATGCAATCGAGCCACGGCTTTTCGCAATACGACATCTGTTTCGCCGAGAATGTCACGCCGCTCCCCGACGATGTGTCGTTCGACGCGGTGGCGCTGCTCGACTGCTATGCATGCGGGGTGCACGCCGCGAACCGGGCCCCTGGCGTGGATGGTGAGACCGTGGCGATTATCGGCGCCGGTGCGATTGCGCTGACGTTGGGGCAGGTGCTTAAGGCGCGTGGGGCCGGCAAGGTGATCCTGGTCGGGACCCGGTCGCAGCCGGTGGATGTAGCGGTTGCAGCCGGTTCGGCGGATATCGGTGTGGCAACGTCGGAGAAGGACCCTGTTGAAGCTGTTCTGGAAGCGGCCGGCGGAGAGGGTGCGGCGGTTACGTTCGAGACGGTTGGGGGCCAGACGCAGTTGATCCAGCAGGCGATGGAGATGACGCGTCCCGGG
>JADFLG010000053.1 GCA_022564545.1 Chloroflexota bacterium
ATTCGTTGATCCGGTCCCGCTGTGAAAGCACGTCGTCAAGGGTGATATCACCGATCACCGCACGAAGGGTTGTAGTTGCGAGGCCCACGACGGCAGCCGTATAGTCCTCGACTTCCAGAATGGCCTTCTCTGCGTCTTCGAGGACTACTCGCAGGTAAACGAGAAAGTCGATCTCGATCGATGCGTTGTCCTTCGTGATGTTCGCCTGTCGAGGAATATCGAGGACGGTCACCCGTGTGTCGATTTTCTGGATCGAGTGAACGATCGGGATTGCGATCACGATGCCCGGCCCCATCATTCCCTCGAACTTACCGAGCCGGAACCGCGCCACGCGCTCATAGTCTTTAATGAAATTGATTATCGCCATCAAACCCTCCTGTCATGCACGGCGATCTGCCGTCCAACTTTATTTTCAATAACTGCTTTATTCGTTATTCACACCAGTCTCAGGCTGAACGGGCTTCACCGTGAGGTGATTTCCATCCACCCTGACTACCTCCACATTTGATCCCTCTGCCAGTGAGTCAGCACCGCCCGGCTCGATCTCGCCGGTCCAGTGCTCGCCATTTACAAGAACCTCAATTGATGGCCCCGACGGCCCCGTTGGTCCTGCTGGCGATAAGATAGCCGAAATTACCCCCGTCGCGCCGACCAAACTGGTCGAAACCATCGGGCTTTGATAAAGCTTGATACGCCTCGCCTTGCGAAGCTCAAAGGCAAACCACAACACGAAAACGCCGACGCTGACCCCGGTTGTAGCAAGCAGCCACCGGTTCACGACCGGGGCGTCGCCCGGGATGCCCGGACTGCCGAAGAAGCCGACCAGGAAAAGCCCGCCAAGGACCAGTGTGATCGTTCCGGCCACGCCGAAATATCCGATCCCGGGAGCTGTCGTTTCGAGATAGAACAGGAGCAGCGAGAGGATGATCAGCGATACCCCGGCCCACGAGAACGGCAGTTGCCCGATTCCGGCCCAGCCGAGAATCAGGAACAGGACACCCAGCGTTCCAGGGACCCACATGCCTGGATTCCACAGTTCGACGATCACTCCAAGACCCCCGAGCGAAACAAGAAGAAACGCGACGTTCGGATTCGCAATGAAGGCCAGCAGTCGTTCGAGCAGTGTCATATCGACCGTCGTTGTGTCCGCTCCGGACAGATCAAGGACCAACGTCTCTCCGCTCACCACGACCTCGTATCCGTCCAGTTGCTCCAGGAGCGATGCATAATCGACTGCTATAAGGTCGGCGATATTCAACTCGACCGCTTCTGTCGCCGAGTAAGCCGTGGCCAGGAGCACAGTGTCCTCGAGCGCAGAAATGTTCCTGCCGCGCGTCTCCGCGATGCTGCGAATGAACGCGGCGGCGTCCTGCATTGCCTTGCGGCTCAGCGTGTCGGGCAGGTCGCTTCCATCCGAGCTCACGACAGACGCCGCGCCGATGTTTGTTGTTGGAGCCATGGCCAGGACGTTGGCCGCCGCGCCGATAAATGTGCCTGCGCTTGCGGCCTGGGCGCCCTCGGGGGCGACGTAGACGACAACCGGAACCGGTGACAGCAGAAACGACGCCACGATGTCTCTCGTGGCGTCGAGGAGCCCGCCGGGGGTGTCGAGCATCAGCACGACAAGCTCTGAGTCCTGTTCTTCGGCTATCCGCAGGCCACGCACGATGAAGCGGGCCGTGACGCCGTCGATAGCGCCGTCGAGCCGGATCAATACGACATTATTCTGCGGCGTGTCCGACGATGTGCTCTGTGCGGAAACCGGCCGGTCGCCGCCGGTGCCAGAGTTAGTTGCAAGTCCCCACAGGCCGACGAGGGCCACCAGCGCTGCGAGCAGCACCCGGGCAGGCCGCGCAAACTTGTCGAGCGAAAAATCGGCCAATATTCAACTCCGTGGCGGCATGTTACCGAATCTGTGGCAACAAAACGGTGTCATGCAGGCCAATCGTGCCAAAATACGCCAGACCTGCCCACACGAGCGCCGACCCTGCCCGAATCCAATACAGGTGCCAAACCCGGTGCAGGATCCGAAATGAAAGTCCCGAATGAAAATAACCGATATCAGCACATTTCACGCAAACGATGGCCAGAGGAACAACATATTCCTCGAGATCGAGACCGACGAAGGGATAACCGGTGTCGGCGAGGCGTATTCGATCGGTCCAGACCGCAGCGTGATCTCAATGCTCGAGGAAATGAAGCCGTGGTTCGTCGGACAGGACCCCGGCCGGATCGAATGGCTGCTCCGGAGAGCAAAAAACACGTTGCGCTTCCCTCTCGGGCAGGTCGCATGGTCGGCAATATCGGGAATCGACATTGCACTCTGGGACATCGCCGGGAAGGCGGCCGGGGTGCCGGTCTACAGCCTGCTGGGGGGCAAAACGCGGGACCGGGTACGGGTCTATCACGGGGTTTATGGCGATTCACCGGGGGCCGTTGCAGAGCACGCACTTGAGTTGATCGACGAGGGATACTCGGCGTTCAAGACGAGTCCGCTGCCGTCGAACTGGCGCGAGATGCCCTGGCGGCAGGCATTGCGCACGGCCGACGAGCGAATGAAGGCAATTCGAGATGCGATCGGGGATAGCCCCGACCTGGCGGTCGATGTGCACGTTGCGATACGTGAGACGGCGCTCTCACTCGAACTTGCGAAAGTAATCACCCCGTATCGACTGATGTTCATCGAGGAGCCCGCCCGCGCCGAGTTCATCGAACCGAGCGCGGCACTGCGCCGGGAGTTCAGGGTTGCCCTCGCGACAGGTGAGAACCTGTACGGGCTCCACAGGTTCACAGAACTGCTCGACGCCGATGCCGTCGATATCATCCAGCCCGACATGCTGTGCTGCGGCGGGCTTCTCGAAGCCAAGAAGATTGCCGCCGTCGCCGAGGCGCACTACGTGACCGTCGCCCCGCACAACCCGCTCGGCCTGCTCTCGACCGCGGCGGGCGTTCACCACGCGGCGTCAATCAACAACTTCGCAATCCTCGAATGGCACGGCGATCACAGGAAGAAAAAGTCCGAGTTTGTGAACGAACCGTGGATACCGGTGGACGGCTACTTCGAGCTTCCAACCGGGCCGGGTATTGGGATGACCCTGAACCACGAGGCGATAGCCGCCAGTCCACCAGTTCACTGGGACCGGGGTTTTGCTGCTTACAGCGACGGTTCACCCGGGTTTCTGTAGACCAACCTCGTCCACGGTTGTCTTTCGATTTCGGTCCCCATTCACCACGACAGAGATCCATAAAATGAAAATCACCGCCATCGAATGCCTTATCTCCAGTGACGACGCTGGCAGCAACCTGGTCTATGTGAGAACGAACACCGATGCCGGGATTCACGGCGTCGGCGAGGTCTATCACGTCGGCCCCGACAGGGCCTCTACACGGTGGGTCGAGTACTTTGCCGAGCAGCTCGTTGGGCAGGACCCGACCGAGATCGAACGCAACTGGGCATTGTGCTACCAGGGCGCCCGGTTCCCCATTGGATCTTCGGGCCTTGCCGCCCTTTCAGCCATCGACCAATCGTTATGGGACATCACCGGAAAAGCGCTCGACAAGCCCGTGTACGAACTGCTCGGCGGCCGGGTACGCGACAGGATTCGGGCCTACTTCGATATTCATGGCGACACCGCGGCAGAACTTGCCGACGACGCCCGCAGATCTGTCGACCTGGGTTTCACGGCGCTCAAGACGAGTCCGCTTGCGCCGGACTGGAGAGAAATGCGGTGGAACGATGCTGTCTCGGGCGGGGTCGCCAGGTTCAGAGCGATTCGTGAAGCGGTGGGCGACGATATCGACGTCGGGTTCGATGCCCATGCGGCGATTTTCGAACCCATCAGGGTCCTGGAACTCACCGATGCGCTAATGGAGTTTGGGCCATGGTTCATGGAAGAACCTGTCCGCATGGAGAACCGCCACGAAATGGGGGTATTGCGGGAGAAGATGCCGTGCGCAGTGGCGACCGGTGAGTGTCTGTATACAAAGTTCGAGTTCTGGGAGCTTGTGCGGGAAGGTGGGGTCGATATTCTCCAACCCGAAGTCTGCATCGTCGGCGGACTTACCGAGATGCGGAAAATAGCGTTCATGGCCGAGGCACACGATCTCGTAATCGCTCCGCACAATCCAATGGGACCGCTTGCCAGCGTGGCAAACCTGCACTTCGATGCTGCCACTTCGAATTTCCTGGTGCAGGAATCGCGAACGCTCAAACCGGCCGAGATTGCGTCTGTGACCCGCGTGATCGAACCGATTGACGGCTACTACCCGCTGCCGGAAGGACCAGGGCTCGGGATCGACATCGTGGAAGAAGAACTGACGAGCAGGCCGTATGGCGGCTCGTGGCACAGGGGCGACCGGGTCAACCCGGATAATTCGATCGCGTTTATCTGAGCGGGAGATTGGTCGTGAGTGGTTTATCCCTTCTCCCAGGGGACAAGGTCAGGTTGAGGGGAATGCTATCGACGGCGGAAAAGAAGCTATCGAAGAAATATTTCTACTGAGCAACATCCCCCTCACCCGCGCCCACAAGTGGGCACCCGTCTCCCCGAGGAGAGGGGGCATTAAGACGGCATCAAATGAGTTTGAAAGTAGCTAAGGAACACGGCAAATGCCAGGCAGTTCACAGAAAGCATGGCCTCGGAGGGACGAGCAGTTGATCGAACGCATCGACAACTTGCTTTCCGCGGAGCCGGTCCTGCGCAAGAACTTCTTCGGAACCGTCGCATGGTTCCTGGAATCGAACGACCTGATCTTCGCGGGTGCCTGGGGTGAAGGCGTCATGCTGCGGCTCGGGGAAGAACGCTCGACGGACCTGATCGAATCTGGCGCGGCCGACCCGCACGACCCGACGGGCCACAGGCCGAAACGCGAGTACGTGTTTCTGGATAGATATCGGATAAAGGATGACGGCGTGCTGCTCGATTGGTTCAAACAGGCAAGTGAGTTTGTCGGCACGCTGCCGCCCATGGCAAATAAGCCCCGCCGGAACACCGCCAGAAAACCAAACACGTGATCGGAACCGGGTAGTCGGGCGATCGCGGTTAATTCCTTCTCCCCGGAGAGAAGTTCAGGTTGAGGGGGGATGCAATCGACAGTGGGGCAGGTCCTATTTACGGCGTATTTTCAACTGAGCGGCATCCCCCCTCACCCGCGCCCACAAGTGGGCACCCGTCTCCCCGAGGAGAGGGAGTTTTTGAGAGAGCAACCAGCAAAGGAACGCACCAATGGCGGATTGGCCAAAAAAAGACGGTGCGTTGATAGAGCGCGTCGACGGCCTGCTTTCGATTGCCCCTGTGCGACGCAAAAACATGTTCGGCACCGCTGCCTGGTTCCTCGAATCGAACGACATGATGTTCGTCGGGGCCTGGGGTGAGGGAATCATGGTCCGGGTTGGCGAAGGACGAACTAAAGGCCTCATTGAGTCTGGCGATGCCGAACCATTTGATCCAATGGGTGGCAGGCCGATGCGCGAGTACGTATTCATTGGCGGGCATCGGATAGCCGAGGATGACGAATTGCTCAGCTGGCTCGACGAAGCGAGCGATTTCGCCGGAACGCTCCCACCGAAGAAGAAGAAGTCAAAAAAACCACGTTACAAGCCAAACAGGACAACCCAAATCTAGAAAGGGCACATTAGCGCGACCCGTCGGCGCCTACCGTGCCGGCCCACGCACCCATCGCCATCAAGCCCCCATCCACATTGAAGTACGAGCCCGTGATGAACGACGCCCGGTCACTGGCAAGGAACAACACCATGTTGGCAATGTCTTCTGTTTGCCCGATGCGGCCAAGCGGGTGTGCCTGACCGGTCGAGATCAACTCTTCTTCGAGATCGCCGCCCGTACCGGCAATCGCGTTCCGGACCATCGGCGTGTCGATCGCACCGGGGTTCACGCTCACAACTCGTATGTTGTCGGGAGCGAAATCGAGAGACATTTGCCGCATCAGCGAAAGATCGCCACCCTTCGAAGCGGCGTATGCCGACACACCCGCCATCGACTGGAGGCCCTGCACGCTCGCCGATGAAATGATCACTCCCCCACCGGCCTTTCGCATGTGCGGTATCGAGTACTTCGCCATCAGGAACCGGCTTTTCAAGTTCACCGCGATGATCTTGTCCCAGGTCTCCTCGGGCAATTCGACCGCGTCCATATAGGAATCAGGTGGCTGGATACCGACGTTGTTGAACAACACATCCACCCCGCCGTAGGACTCAACGGCCGCAGTAACCGTGCGACGACAGCCTTCAGATGTCCCGGCGTCTCCGTATACGAACTGCACAATTCCCCCGGCCAACGTGATCCGGCTGGCAATCGCGCCGCCGGCTTCCTCATCCCAATCGAGGATTGTCACATTTGCGCCTTCACGCGCGAAGGCTTCCGATGCGGCACCGCCGATGCCCAGCGCTCCGCCAGTGACGATCACCGATTTACCGTCGAATTCACCCATTTCAAATCTCCGCGAACTGATTGGAATACGTCGTGCTTGTTAACCAAGTGGGCAGCGAGCCAAATTTACCACCAGTCAACATCGTGCGGCCAGCATCGAATACTTGCCCTGGCGCATCGAACAACTTGGATTCAGACTGCACGGTCACATCTCAGCCACGCCCGCAGCGCCTATCCGTTGGCGACAGGATTCACATGTTCCCCTCCCGTACGAAGACATTTCAAATTCTTATTCTTTTTGCGTCGCTGGCGTTCGTGTTGGCAGCCTGCAGTTCGGACAGGGGTTCTGGCGACGAGGGCGACTTCGTTCTCAACATGTACCGTGGGGCGAATGAGGTCGGAGGAGAATCGATCGGGTTCGACGACCTTATCGCCCGGGAAGACCGCCCGATACTGCTGAATTTCTGGGCCGGCAACTGTCCCCCGTGCCGTGCCGAAATGCCTGCGCTTCAGGCAGCCTGGGAACGATATGGCGACCAGGTGCTGTTTATCGGCGTCGACATTGGCCCTTACGTGGGCCTGGGGAGCTACGGACAGGGGAAAGACCTGATCGAAGAGCTTGGAATTACCTACCCCACCGGCAGCACCGGGAACCGGACTATCGTGACCGACTGGCGGGTTTCGAGTATGCCAACAACGTTTTTCCTCAACAGTAACGGGCGTGTGCACGACACCGTGCTCGGGGCGTTGTCGGCGTCCCGGTTATCGCAAAAGATTCTTGCGTTGATCGCCGCGAACGCCAGCTGAGGGGTTCGAGAGCTGATTTGATTCAGTTGACCATTCGCGCCAGCTGGGCCAGTGCTAACATGCCGCAGGTCTCCGTCCAACCAGCAGAAACGCAACTTGAAGTCGAACGCGCCTGACGCGGGTTCCGAAGCTCCCGAACCCGAACAAAATCCACCGCGCCATATACAGGTGAAACCATGGTCGGCGTTCCGGTTCCGCGACTACCGGATGTTGTGGTTTGGATCGGTGGCGGCCATGGTCACGATGAACCTCCGTGTGCTGGCGACCGGCATCTGGCTGTACGAAGAAACCGGATCAGGCGTGGTGCTTGCTGGCCTCGGACTCATCGAACTCGGAATGCGCATCCCGGCTAATCTGTACGGGGGTGCACTTGCCGACGAGGTCGACCGCAAGAAACTCATGGCCGTGACCCAGGCTGCCAGCTTCTTGCTAATTGCGGCAATGGCGGTTCTCGAAGGGTCTGGCACCCTTCGGATCTGGCACATCTACGTCATCACGGCGGTGCTGTCGTCGACCAGTGTTCTCGGTGGTCCAGCCAGATCGGCGTTGACGGCCCGGGTCGTGCCACGTTCCCACCTTATGCACGCCGTTGCAACCAATACTGCAACCATGCAAATCGGCACGATGGTCACTCCGATAGTTTTCTGGTTCGCCAGCCTGACAACGGACCTGACTCTTTCTTTCGCAGTGACTGCGGGCACTGCGGCGGTGAGCGCGGTGCTCCCGTTGATGATTCGTATCGATGGCCGGGCCGAGGGTTCAACTTCGGGCCAATCTCGCGTTAGAAACATCGTTGACGGCCTCAAGTATGTGAAGTCTCACCCGATCCTGCCCGGCCTGTACCTGCTCGATATAGGCGTTACCGTAGTCAGTTTTTATCGGCAGTTATTCCCAATCTTTGCCGACCACCTTTACCGGGGCGGCAGGGGCACCGTTTCGGCCCTGACCTGGGCCAACTCAGCTGGCGGGCTTATCGGCAGCTTCATCGTAATGTTTACTCGCGACTACCGAGCAAAAGGGATGCTGGTGCTCTGGGCAACGCTCCTTTACGGCGTTCTTTTGATCGCGTTCGGCGCCACAACCGTGCTCTGGGTGGGAATGATCGTCATTGTCGCTCTTGGTGCCACGGACGGAGTTGGAATGACGAGTCGGCAGGCGATAGTGCAACTGACCACCCCGGACAACATGCGCGGGCGGGCGATAGCTGCCCACTCGCTTGCCGCAATGAGTGCGAACGGCATTGGCCAGGCAGAGGTCGGCTTCATGTCGGAAATGATAGGAGCCGACAGAACGATGTTCCTGGGCGGAGCGATATCCATCGTCGTGGTATTCCTGGTCTGGTGGCTGGTAAAAGGCGTGCGACAGTACCGCTACACTGACGTTCCATCAGCAGCAGCGGCAGACGATGATGATTCCCAATCGTCACAACCGCCCTTCCAAACTGGCCTGAGGGACCTGAATTGAAAATCCCCGTCTATCTGATCGATGCCTTCACCGACAGGCCGTTCTCAGGGAACCCTGCCGCGGTCTGCCCACTGAGTGAATGGATACCGGACGGCGTGATGCAGGCAATCGCGGCAGAGATGAACCTGTCTGAGACCGCGTTTTTCGTCCCCAGGGCCGGTTCCGGTGAATCCGGGGAGTACGACCTGAGGTGGTTCACGCCGTCGGTCGAAGTCGATCTATGCGGACACGCCACCCTCGCCTCGGGGCATGTCATCTTCAACCACATGCAGCCTGAACTTGAACGGGTTACGTTCTACACGAGGAGCGGCGCACTTGGCGTCCGTCGGCGGGACGGCCTGCTCGAACTCGATTTTCCATCGAACCCGCCCACCGAGACCAACGACCCCGCCGGGATTTCTGCGGTTTCTTCCGCGCTTGGTGCGTGTCCGGTGGAAGTCCTGCATGCCAACACCACGGTCGCCGTGTTTGAAACGCAGGAACAGGTCGCCGCACTTAGACCCGATTTCGAGGCGATAGCCAGACTGGATGAACCCTGGGTGGTCGCCACCGCACCGGCTGACGACGACGAGTTCGACTTCGTAAGCAGGTTCTTTGCGCCCACCGTGGGGATCAACGAAGACCCGGCGACAGGTTCGACGCACACGATACTCATGCCCTACTGGTCCCCGCGGCTGGGCAGCACACGCCTGGTCGCCCGGCAGATTTCAAAGCGTGGCGGCGTTTTTTACTGTGAGATAGCCGGTGACCGGGTAAAGATTGCCGGGCATACCGTAGAGGTAATGACCGGGATGCTGGATATTCAGGTCCAGCCCCTGATCTGAACTTGCTGTTTCGGATACCGGGGGCAGGCGGTAATCTCAAAATAAGCCGCATACGCACCCCGGTAACGGTTGCAGACAGACCCGGACTACCCCAGAAAAAAAGCCCAAAAGCCCATGACCCCAATTCGCTCTGCGTTCCTGGACGCCTTGAAATCCGGGACTTCCGGGACCGTTCTCGCCGATGGTGGAATAGGTTCCCTCATATTCCAGTTGACCGGTCGTCTCGCGTCCGCAGAATATGCGTACGAGGCGTTGAACCTGGACAATCGCGAACTGATCAGGAGCATTCACGTGTCGAGCCTGGCAGCGGGGGCAACCGTGCTTACAACAAACACGTTTGCCGCAAATACGGCAGAACTTGAAGCCGCCAGGGTCGGGGGGAATGTGGGCGCCAGGGTCGGGGAGATCAACAGGGCTGCAGTCGAAATCGCACGCGACGCTATTGCCGATCACAAAGCCGAATACCCGGCAGCGGAACCGAACTACTTCGTGGTCGGCTCGATAGGTCCGGGTGGCCGGACTGTCGAAGCCTACGCAGAACAGATCGACGCATTAATCGGTGCAGGCGTCGATGCGTTACTTCTTGAAACGTTCACTGACATCGAACTGGCGATGCAGCTCACCCGGTTCATATCCAGCCGGCCGGAAGCGCCGCCCGTGATCGTGCACGGCGCGCTTGACCCCGGTGTGGGAGAGACGCAGAAGTGGCCGATAGAACCGGTCGAATTCGTGAATATGGCCGCAGAGGCCGGAGCTTCGGTTGCCGGGATCAACTGCGTCGCACCGTGGGCCGCGGCTGCGTTTATTACCGAAGCGAGAGCGGCTTCAGCTGTTGCCTCGGGTGAAATTCTTCTCTCAGCAATGCCAAACGCCGGCGGTTTCGAACGTATTGGACACCGTTTCCTGGCCCGGGCGAACCCCGAATACATGGGCACACTGGCACGCCAACTGGGAGATTCCGGAGCGTCACTGGTCGGCGGTTGCTGCGAGGTCCACCCCGAGCACATACGCGAAATGTCGGCGTATCTAAAATCCCGCAGGTCCTCATTAGAACCGATGGCGCAAGAAGCGCCAGGGCCGCCGGGGGCAGCGGGCGCCTCCGTCTCTGGTGCCAGGTCAAAGGCTGCAGCAGCAGTACGGGACAAGTCTGAAAAGCGAAGGGCCAACGGTGAGTTCTCGCGGAAATTGTTCGATGGCGAGTTCGTGGTAAGTGTGGAAGTGGTCGCACCTCCCGGGACCGAATCGAAAGCGCTCGACCTGCGTGCGAAAATGGTCAGCCAGCTCGTTGAAGAGGGGCTCGCCGACGCCGTCGATATCACTGACGGTTCTCGTGGCATGCCCCTGGTCCCGCCTGGCGACCTCGTGGAGTTGATCAGACAAAAACTGGACTGGCACGACGGCGATAAGCTCGAGTTCATCGCCCACTTCACCGGGCGCGACCTGAATACCCTCGCAGTTCAATCACGGCTAATGGGCTACTACTGGCGCGGGCTTAAGAACGTACTTTTCATCACGGGCGACCCACCCAAGATGTCGCCCACATACCCGCGTTCCACCGCCGTGTTCGACATGGACTCGGTGCAGATGATCAGAGCCACAGCAGGCCAGCTGAACCAGGGACGCGATTTCGGAGGCAATCCGCTCGGCGGAGAATTTGCCTCCGGCGCCGGGTTCACCGTCGGCACCGGGTTTGAACCGGAAGCGATCAATATGTCGCGTGAACTCGACCGTCTCCGTGCGAAGATCGACTCCGGTGCCGATTACGTCATGACCCAACCCGTGTTCGGCAGTGGATTGCTATCTGTGATCGAACCGCTTCGTGACTCGATCTCTGTCTTGCCGGGGGTGCTGGTATTGCGATCGGCTGATCACGCCAGGCGCATCGCACAGGTGCCTGGCGTTAACCTGCCAGTCGGCGTCCTGGAAGAGCTGGACCGCTTTAACAGCCCGGCAGACCAGGCGAAGGTCGGGCTGGACCTTGCGGTATCCCGGGCACGCGCGTACAGGTCTGACGGGTGGTCTGGTCTCTACCTGATGTCGCCAGCATCGTTGGGGGCCGCGGTTGCGGTACTAAAAGCCCTGGCCGAGTAACGGCCAGGGCATTTTCGAGGGCCAGCTTGAGGCCATTCTGGCGGCTATCTCGCCGGGCCGATCACCGGCCGTACGGCTGACAGAGTGCATTCGCGCAGCTCAAGACCATCACCTGTTCGTCATCCAGGTTCTCGTAGAGCACGATTGGCGAGCCATCAGCACGTATTGCCACCCCGTTCTTGCGACCGACGACGCCATCAGCTACAACGATCTTGCTGATAGAGGTGGTACATGCCGCATCATTGCACCTGGTCATGCGGAGTGCCGTTTTGAAGCGGTCTTCGAAGAAGATGATCGGATTTCCGTCACGGCCAATGGCAATTGCGGGCCAACGCCCCGATGCTCCAGAGTTGTCGACGATAGTGATCGTGAACGACGAACAGATGATCGTGCTGCAGTGTGCGACCTTCAGTGAATCCGAAGACTGATCGTAGTAAGCCATGATCGCCAGCCCATCAGCGCCGATCGCCAGCGATGTGAATTCACCGGTATTGGACGCCGAGTCGATGAGCGTGATGGTTTTCGTCAGGCACTTCTCATCGGTGCAGTGCGCCACGTGAAGAGATTTCGTCAGTTCGTCTCTGTAGGCGATTAGCGGGAGCCCGTCGAAGCCAATTACTAAGTCGGTGTGCGTACCAGCCTCAGCCGTGTCGATGGCGATCAGATCGGACGACTCACAGGCGACATCTTTGCAGAACGCGAACTTGAGATCGCCGACGGTGAAGTCCCTGTAGGCGATCACCGGCATGCCGTTTGATCGGACCGCGATCGAGTTGTACTGCCCGACGTCTGCTGTCTCGTCGACAGTCACTGTCGAACTCGACGTACAGGCAACATCGGCACAACGCATCAACTTGAGGTTGAACTCGACGGTTTGATCGGCGTGAGTCGTGTTGTCGTAGAGGCTGATCACCGCCCGGCCGTCGGCTCCAATTGCCAGGTCAAGATATTCCCCTGCGTTGCCAGATGACGTATGGGCAGTGACATCGGCAGTCGCACAGTCCCTGTCTTTGCAGTGGACCGTATTCACCATGCGTGAATTGCGGTCGTAGTAGACGATCAATGGCAATCCGTCAATGCCGATCGCCATCTTCATGTTCTGCCCGTTTGCAATGTCCGATGCGATAGTGGTCAAGATGTTTACTATGGCTTTTGTGATGACTGGCACGGCGGTGGGTGTTTCTTCAGCCGCGACCGGTGTACTGCAGGTCCAGACGCCGCTCGTGAACGCCGGGACCTGTCCATCTGTGCAGGAGAGGCCCCCAAGTGTGTCGTTGTCAACACCATCGGCGAACCCGGCTGGAACGCCCGTAATAGCGCTCCAGACGCTGGCAGCGGTGCTGGCGTCCGCGATCGCCGCGTCGACTTCGGACTTCGTGTAAGACTCAGCAGTATGGTCGTGATCGGACCTGGAAACGGTGTTCGCGCTCCCGTTTCCAGCAAAATCCGCCGAAAGGACATCGTTTGCAAGGACGAGTCCATCACCGGCCTCGACACCTGCTGAACTGCCATCCAGGCCAGCAGCTCCGGTTTCACCTTTCGCGCCCTGTTCGCCCCCGGGACCAGGACGTCCCTGATCACCGGAATCCCCTGTATCGCCCTTCGCACCGGCCGGGCCAGTTTCGCCCTGTGGTCCGTCAGAGCCGGCAGGGCCCTGTGAGCCGATTGCACCTGCTTCACCAGCGCACGCAGCAGCGATCGCGATCGTGGCGGCAAGCAATGCCGATATTGCCACCAGGCGAATGGCCCGGATTGGAATACCCGTCGATGCTGGACTTGGAATAGCCTGGAACATGAAAAGACCCTTTCAGTGAAGTGTCATGCTCCGAACGGTGTTGGCGCCTAGTTTGATGACCGCGAGATTCGGGCGTTCCAGGCCCGGCGCCAGGTCCCTGGCCAGGTCCGGCGCCGGATTCCGGGCCGAAGATGACAGGGCACGCCCGGCCCCGAACGCCATCGCCCGACGACTAACACTTAGCTCCAGACGCGGTCGTGGGCATCGAGTTCATCCCATTCAGACGTGTCTTCGAACGCCCCGGCCGGGTAGACGGCCTTTCGCGCCTCGCTCGCGACTGCGAGGTGCTCGGCGATCGCCTCGTCGTTCAGCTCGATGCCAAGCCCGGGCGCGTCTGTGACTGTGACATAGCCATTTTTGATCATCGGCCCGTCCTGTCCAACGAGTGTCACGAGGTCGTTCCACCACGGGTTGTCGACCGAGTGCATCTCGAGAGCGATGAAGTTTTCCATCGTCGCCGCACAATGGGCGTTTGCCATCGCCACAACCGGTGAACCGGCCTGGTGAAGCGCCACGCCAATACCGGCGTCCCGGCAGTAGTCGGCAATCCGCTTCGTCTCGAGGATCCCGCCGGACGTCGCGAGGTCCGGGTGGCAGACCGATATAGCCCGTGCGTCTATTAGTGGCTTGAATCCCTCCCTGAGGTATATGTCCTCGCCCGTGCACACCGGCGTATCGACGCCGTCCTTGAGCGCAACCCACTGGTCGACATACTGCCAGGGGATCATGTCTTCGTACCAGGCCAGCGTGTACTGGTCGAGCGCCTTGCCTATGCGGATTGCGTTTTCGACCCCCATGTGGCCGAAATGGTCGGACGCCAGTGGGATTTCGTATCCGATGATGTCACGGACCGTCCCGACATACTCCTGCATCCTCGAGATTCCGTAATCGGTCGCCTGGATGCCGGTGAACGGGTGCATGAGAGTGTCCGATTCGGCAATCACCTTCTTGTTGATCACGCCGCCTTCCACTTCCGACGCGATCCACAGGCCGATGTCCATCTTCAGGAATTCGAAGCCGCGGTCCATGCGGTCCTTCAGCAATTTCCCCATCTCTTCGGGATCTTTCTTCGATGGAGTATCGGCATAGACCTTGACCCTGTCGCGATGCTTCCCGCCGGCCAGCATGAAGGCCGGAACGCCGTACGCCTTTCCTGCCAGGTCGCAGAGCGCCATTTCGACCCCACACACGCCGCCGGCGAGCCGGCCATGGCCCCCAAACTGCTTGATCACACTGAAAAGCCTGTCGATATCACACGGGTTTTCGCCCAGCAACCTGCTTTTGAGCATCAGCGCGTACCGGGCCGAGGCGCCGTCCCGCACTTCTCCGAGACCGGTCAGGCCCTGGTTGGTCTCGAGCTTGATAATTGGCCAACGCCAGCTACCGCCACCGACAATCGCGATACGCATGTCGGTTATTCGCAGGCCGGTTGGACTTGACGCCGTTTTCACCCGGTTAAGTGCGCTCACGTTCTGTTTCATCAATTCTGGCAATTTTCGATCCGCTCCCTGTTTCGTAATTCCGTAACCGATCTGGGTAACAGCCGGATGCTGCGTTCAGATTCCAGTGGCACCTGGTTCAGGCCTGTTTAAGGCGGTTAGCCTTCCACTCTTCAAAATCCCTGTTCATATCGTCCGAGAACTCCCGGTCGACCTCGCCAGGCGTATAGACCCCCTCCCTGATCCGTTGCTGACCAAATTCGTCCTTCAGCCGGATCTCCTCCGACCGCTCGACCACCTCCTTTGCGAGATGGGGCGGGATGAAAATAACGCCTGTGCTGGTGCCCAGCACGACATCGCCCGGAACGCAGGTCGCCTCGCCTATGCGGGTGATTCCGTTTATCTCCACCATGCTCACATCGAGAATCGCGCTCGGGTCGACGCCCCGTACGAAGGCGTTGAACTCGTCCATTTGCAGGATTCGCTGGGTATCCCGGATTCCGCCGTCGATCACCATTCCCGTGCCGGAGCGTGACTTGATGGCCGTCGCAAGGTTGTCTCCGGCAAACGTGCCGTTGTACACCTTGCCAAACAGGTCAACCACGATCAGGTCGTTTTGCTCCAACTCATCGATAACCCATGAGTTTTGAAACCCGACACGTTCGTCGTCTTCTCCCCGCCTGTCGATCGAATCGTGCACGTCGGGCCTGCGGGGCACCCACCGGCACGTAACCGCACGTCCGACAAGCACGCGGTCGGGGTGAAGGTTCATCCAGTCGCCGGCAAACTGGAAATGGTAGTCGTTCCGTTTGCACGTCCCCCATGCTTCTTCCGAGGTGACCAGCTTCATACGTTCGAGAATGTCGTCCGGGACCAGCGGGCGACCATTAGCATCACGGTCGCCTGTCCATTCTTTTGTTACGGCGCGGATCATTTCTGGGCTGGTTAGCTTCATGGATTCTCCTGCGGGGTTATCGCTGACAACCGGAGCATCAGGGATTTTTCAAGCAATGAGGCTACACCTGGAGTTGGGCTGCCGGTGTGCCGTCTGAATTCAAGATCCGGGCTTCGATGAGAGCCACTTTAACCTCCGCTACCTGTGAATCTGAAAGTGGCAGGTTCGGCCTTCTGGGCACCGTCCCTTCGTAGCCAAGCAGGTTCAGGCCGGTCTTCTGCACGGCGACGCCCCACGACATCCCAAGAAAATCCAGGTGATTGATTCGTTCCTGGATCTCGCGCGCCTCGGCGTAGCGACCGTCCATGCATGCCTGGATGATGTCGCTGGCGATGTGAGGACCCCAGTTGCCGAACAAAAGGCAGGCGCCTACCGCACCGATCATCCCGCCCGGCATGAGCAGGGTCCCGTTGCAGGTCCAGAACTTCACGTCGTCTGCCACAAACTGGGACATCCGGCATTCATAGCGGTAGTTGAGCGACATGATGTAGGCAAAGACGTTGTCGAACGATGTGATGTCTTGCAGCTCGGATGGAGTGACATCTACGCCCATCGGCGTCTTGGGCTGGTGAATCACTACCACGGGGACCGGGCTGCCCGAACACACCTGCTCGAAATAGTCCTGAACCGGCGCCTCGTTGCCCCGCCCTGCCGCCGGTGGGATGCGCACCCGCACCATGTCTGCGCCCGCCCCGGCGTACAGGTCCGCAAGCCGAACGGCCTCGGTCGGCGACAGTGCGTCTATCCCGGCAATGACAAACCGCCGCCCGGCGTGGGCTTCGACGACTGTCTTGATGGCTGCGACCTTCTCTGGCTCGCCCATGTGGAACTCTTCGCCGCCGTAACTGCCCACAACGAACCCGGAAAGCGCGGTGCCACAGAACCTGTCGATATTGCGGGCAAGCGCGTCGAGATCGAGAGATTCGTCGTCACGGAACGGCATGTTGGTCGGAGCGACGATGATCGGGTCTGTTGCGGTGTTGTTTGGATTGGTCGTGGAGATGGCCATCGGGGTTCCTGGCGAGTCGATCAATGAGTGCAGACGCCCATGAGTGGTTTTTTATTACGGCGGCAAACGAGGATAGTACCCGCGCTGGCCGTCCGACGGGCCATCCATCAGAAAATCAAAATCTTCACGCAGATCTCACAGCGTAAACTCCGGGTCGCAAACCAAACCTGTCCGACCTGCGTTTATCGTTATCTTTGTTATACGGCCTACCCCCTGGAACTCACAAACGCGTATCAAATGTCTTTCAAAACGAAATCCGTGTCCGGCGCGCTGATCTTGTTGATGCTGGGACTTGTCGCCACGAGCTGCAATACAGCTACCGGGCCCGCGTCTAAAGCTGATGGGCTTGTGGTATCGACCGCGGCGTCGGACGTCGGGCTGGGTACCGCCAGGGTCCCGCTGCTCATACAGAAGCTCGACGGCACGAGGTTTGACGACGCGGCCGCTCGCCTGGAGGTCGCATACTGGCCACCCGGTTCGCCCGGTTCCCCATTCGATTCGGAAGGGGCACGGGTCGTGAGCGACCTCACATGGCGCGAGTGGCCGGTCCGGGGCGGCGCTTATACCGCGACAATGACGTTCGATGCGGTCGGATTGTGGATGGTAACGGTGCGAGCGGTCGATGACGACAATCTGTTGCCCGCACGCACCGGCATCCTGGTCAAATCGAAAACTGAGGCCCCGGACATAGGAGACCCGGCACCGCTGTCAACCACAAAGACAATTCCAGCAAACGGCAACCTCCGGTCCATCACCAGCGCCCCCGAGCCCGACCCCGACCTCTACGCAATCAGTTTCGACGAAGCTGTAGGCACCGGACTGCCGACCGTAATCACCTTCTCAACGCCAGCGTACTGCCAGTCGGGAACATGCGGCCCGCAAACCGAGGTCCTGTCAAAGCTCGACGACGCTTATAAAGGGCGCGCAAACTTTATTCACGTCGAGATTTTCGACAATCCAGAGGAGATGCTTGCTACCGGCGATCCCTCTCTGGGAGTTGAAGCGGGGGTAATCCGTGAGTGGGGATTTCACACCGAGCCATGGACGTTTGTTGTCGACGGGTCGGGAATTGTGGTTGGCCGGTTCGAGGCATTCACGACTTTAATCGAGATCGAAGAATCCCTCGTCCCGGTACTCGAAGGCGCTCAGTAACCATCCCAAAACACATTACGGATCGAGTTATTAGATAGACGGGCATGCGCGGATAATTCCTTCTCCTTGGGGAGAGGGGTTTTTGAGATGGTTTCTTAGTCCGACACGTTCAGGATCTGCATGATCTCGGAAGCGGTCGTCTCCTATTCGACAGTAACCTGTTCTTGCCGCGCCCTGTGCTC
>JADFLG010000054.1 GCA_022564545.1 Chloroflexota bacterium
CGAGATTTGGAGCCAACCGACGATCTCCTCGACTCATACGCTTGACTTAGAAGTGAACCGACCGGAGATTTTCGTCGGTGACGCAACGGCTCGTGTCGCAAAGCTCGCAGCTGAACGAGCGGCGGAAATGGTACGTAGAGAAGAATCTCGCATAGCAAGCGAAGAGCGAAAACGGCGGAACGAGTTCAAGCGATTAGAAGCAGAGGAAGCTGGAAGAATCGCAGCCGAAGAACAGCGCAAGGCCAGGCTTGCTGCCCGCTCAACAGACGATGGTGACGAAGGGGATTGGGACGATGACGATGGTGGTCGAACCCCTAACGACGACCGATCAGACTCGATGAATCCTAACAACGATGCCTACTACGCTTCCAGAAGATAGCTGCAGTAATTAGCAGTTGGAGATTGCGCCTCAGCTTCGGCCTGGGCGTTTTCAATTAAGCCCCCAGACAACGTTGAGATACGCCCAAGCTAGTGATGCGGATGACGCCATGGTGGCAGTAGACGCACTGGCAGGTAATCGGCCGTGGTAGCCTGCGCCAGACTATATAGCTCCGAGGCAGGGCTCAATACAGTTGATGGTCCGGCGAGTCGAATATGGCTGGTCGCAGGCCGAGGTCGCGAGGCATTTCCGTGTCTCCCGCGCCACGGTCGCAAAGTGTGTGCGCAGGTACAGGGAACAAGGAGAACCCGGTCTCGTTGACCGGAGTTCCAGGCCCCATCGCAGCCCGCAGCTGACGCCGCACCGGTTCGTAAAGGCAATCTGCAAGCTGCGGCGTAAGCGTAGTTGGGGCCCACGTCGCATTGGCTGGCAACCGGGTATCCCCCGCTCCACCGTGTATGCGGTACTCAGACGCTCAGGTCTCAACCGACTGGCATGGATGCACCGGGCCACGCGAGAAGTCGTCCGCTACGAGCACGCCTCCCCCGGAGACATGATCCACCTGGACGTGAAGAAACTGGGGCGCGTGCCGGAAGGAGGTGGCAAGCGGTTCGCACCGGGCTTTGCGGAAACCCGCTCCAGGCCACGCTCCAAACGACCCCGGGGCATCGACTGCATGCATGTGGCGATCGATGATTTGCTCACGCCAGTCATCTGGCACTCACGGGTCGTGTACGTGGAAGCGCTCCCAGATGAGAAAGGAGTGACCACAGCAGGCTTCCTCGAACGAGACCACCTCAAAGGTCGCAAAAACCTTTGGGCTTAACGGCCCGTGTGGGTTCGATCCTTCGACCCGTTCGACAAAGCTCAGGGCGGGCGGGCTCAGGACGCACTCCCACCTTCGGCACCAAATACCTCGCCCTCGCAAAGTGGCCCGTCCGACTCCGCCATCTGGAGGCCCGGCTGCGATTCTCCGGCAGCAACATCTCTTTTTCAGTCAGCCATTGGCGCGGCAATCTGAAATCCGACTACGATCATCACACCCCATTTGCTGAAAAACTCGCCCCACTGAAGCATAATGCTGGAACGAGGAGGCGTTACATGCGTCGGCGCAGTTCATTTTCTTTATCAGTCATGGTTGTTGCGGCATTCGTACTGGGCGCGGCCGTGGTTTCCTGCGGCAGCGACGACTCCGCGGCGTCAGGAATCCCCCGCATTTACGACCCGGGCAAGACCCTCGCAATCGAAGATCTTCAGGCAATCGGGTTCAAGAAGTCGAAAACGTACGACGTCGAGGGCCTCACCGGGGCGGACAGCGCCTACTACGGGTTCTGGGCAATCGACACATACGACCGGAGGGACTACGAGGTCAGGTTCTTCCCATCTCACTCGGATGCGGTCGAGCTCGGGACTGCACAGGCCGATGAGCGAAGTGGTGAGGATGCCATACTCGATGAGGATGAAATGAGCTGGCCGGTGGGTGTGAAAGACGCACGGCAGTGCAAGGGCGACGTGGCGTCCGGTCCGGTGTCGCACGGCATTGGAAGCTGCAAGAGCCCGAAGTACTGGGATTATTCGATCTACGCCAATATGATCTTGCTCTGCTCGGGTGGTGATGTTGAGACCGCGCGAGAGTTGTGCAACGACCTGCTGGCCATGCTTGAGCCGCAGCCAGACGAGGCATAACGGCCTGTCGGTGCGGTTTTTCTAACGCCACAACGCCGGCCGTTATTCCGAGGTCCGCATGTCGACCAAAATCGTTCGACTCACCTTCCGCACCGGACTTCCGCCCGGCAGACACAACCAGACGCAACTCGCTGAAAAATTCCTCCGACTAATGCATAATGCCGGGACGAGGGGGCTTGACGTGCATCGACACAGTTCACTATCTGTTTTGGTCGTGATAGCAACGACAATCGTATTCGGCTCGACGGTGGTCTCCTGCGGGACCGACGAAAAAGAGGTCGCATCGATCCCGCGCGTTTTCGATCCGGGCAAGACCCTGACTTATGCCGATCTTCAGGCGATCGGGTTCAAGAAGTCGAAAGAATACGACGTTGAAGGCCTTACCGGAGCCGACAGCGCCTACTACGGCTTCTGGGGGCTGGACCCATACGACCGGAAAGACTACGAACTCAGGTTCTTCCCGTCGCATTCGGATGCAGTCGAACTCGGAACGCCGCTGGCCAACGAGCGGATTGGCGAAGATGCCAGGCTCGATCAGGAAACTGCCGGCTGGCCGGTGGGGCTCAGGGATGCTCGACGGTGTACCGGCAGCAAAGCCTATTCTGGACCCCAGAACTGCAAGACACCCAAGTACTGGGACTACTCGATCTACGCCAACATGATCCTGATCTGCTCAGGCACCGACCGGTCGACTGCGCAGATCCGATGCAACGACCTGCTGATCGCACTTGAACCGCAGGCGGATGCAACCTAGCGACTGGTTGTGTGGTCGGTCGTCGCTGAAGCTGGGCAAAGTAACACGTTTCTACCGAGAGTCGGCGGGCCGGAGGACCGGCGGTCTTACGTCCTCATCTCGACAATCGTGGGGAGATAAGCACGACTTCTATTGACCGCGTTCGCTCCGCTTCAGTCGGGGAGAGAGTACGTTCACTGTTGTCGACCTGTGCCCGCCCAACGCTGTTCCCGTGTCGTTCGAAACCGAGACGAACGGGCCGAAGGGCGTAATTCAGTATCAACGCGGAAAGCCCGCCGGGGTTCTAAGCCCTGTTGGCGGGCCTTCATCATGACCGGGTTGTGGGCTTTTACTTTGCGGTGCCTTTGAAGTAGAGGACGTTCCCGTTCAGCGGCCCGGTAGCGGTCACCTCGAACGTCGCTATGTGGGCGACATCGTCCGCATCCAGGCCCAGGGAGACAAGCTGCCCGAAAACGGCGCCACGGTCCTGCGAAGTGCTGATCGTCTCCGTCCGGAAGGCGCTGCCGCCCCAGACCGCCAGCCTCAGATTCATCTCGTCTGTGTACGCAATCCAGGGGTTGCCGGCGCTGTCAATACTTATCGCCGTTATTTCCCGTGCGCCCTCGAAGCCATAGAAGATGTTGCTCAACGTGTCGATATCGGTAATCGTCCAGCCCGACTCGCCTGCACCCCTGGTGGCGTACTTGACTACAACCTCGTCGCTCCCCGTCTGCGTAACGTAGCTGATGTGAATCCTGTCGCTGTCGTCGATCACCAACTCGGCGAACTGTCCCGCGTTACCCTCGGCATCGACCGTCTCACGTGACCAACTCCCATCGCCCCTTGTTGCGAGAATCAGATCGTTCGAGTTCTGGTCGTAGTAGGTCACATATGCCGTGCCGGCGGAATCGACGTCGACCGATACCGCGAACTTGTAAGTCAGTGGGCCGCTTCCGACGTCTTCGACCGTCACATCGCCGTTGATATCGACCCGGTAGTACTCAACACCGTCGCCGCCGAACTCCATGGGGTCGATGCCTGCCGCGTGAACGACACCGTTATCGTCGATGATCATGCGGGTGTCCCACCCATCGTGCCCGCCATCGCCAAGCGTCTTAAAGTCCCAGCCGTCAGCCGTCTTGCTGGCCAGTTCGATATCGCCGAGGTTTGGCTGGAAATTGTTTGCCTGGTGGTCGTGCCAGGCGACTTTCGCCACGCCGTCGGGGCCCACGGCGATGTCGAGTGGGCCGTAGTAGTAGCCATCGGCAACGGTCGTGATGTCCCATACGCCGTCGACGCGGGCCCCGGCTTTTACGAAACCGTCCAACGACTCGAACATAAACGCAATATGCGGAGTTCCGTCCGGGGCGATCGCGATGGCCGGCTTAGTTCCCTTGCCGACTTCTTCGACCAGCCAGTTGAAGTTGTCGCTGGTCAGGTCCACTCTCCCGGTACCCGCAGGTGCACTGGACGCCGATGCAGTGGTTGCCTCGGCCGCCGGAGCCGTTGTGGCGACCACCACAGTCGTCGGGGTTGGGGCAACCGGGGCCTGTGTCGCCGTCGGTTGGGGAGCGGGGGTCGGCAATGGCGACCGGGAATCAATTGTTGCCGGCGGGTCGTCCGAGCTGCACGCCACCGCGGCTAAGGCAACCACACCCAATACCGCTAGAAATATCGTCATACGGCGAGAAATAAACAACAAGATCAAATCCTAAAATGCCCGAGAGTTAACACTCGGGGAACGGAATATAAGATCGCCGTCGCGCGACTGACGATGTTTAGTTCGATGCAATCTCGAACAAATCGACGCTTTCCGAATCAAGCGCGGCACCGGGTCCTCCCTCCGAATGTTGGAGGGAGTTAGAGGGTGGCTATCGCGCGTGCTCGGGCAGGGAGTTCAGACGAGGTGTTTTGGCAACGGCCCGTTGCTGTAGTGGAGGGACCCGATGAGGGATCGGAATGGTCGTCCATCGAAGACACGGTGCTGACCTGAAAGCGCTCTACCCGATGCCAGGGATTGCCACGCCAGCCCTGAGCATGTCGAATGGGTCGTTCTACTCCTCGCAGTGACAGCGGCAACGGCCCACGCCAGCGCGCAAACGGCACCCACCTCCCAGACTGAGAGGGGCGAAAATACGGGTTGTCACTTGCGCGGTGTCCCGTTTTATCCGCAGGCTGCCGCTCAGTCCAGCGGGGGTGCCGGGTTGACCAGGTCCAGGCCGATCGTCTCGGGGAAGATGCCTGCCAGTTCCTCCACGGTCCAGCGACCCGAGCTCGTTGCAGGGCGGATGCAGACAGGCGAGTAGAGACCGTAACTAACTTCTACTCATGTATCGTCAGGATCGTGTTGCCGGCCAGGCCCTGAATGAAGGTTTTGCCCAACTCGACGGCATAAAGTCGTGCTATCAAAAACCGTCCTTCGACCACAAGCTCGACACGACTGATCAACTCCGACCACGGCCTGTCTTTGTACTCGCCGTTTACAACGCGTGCGAAAGTAGCCCCTACCCTGATGCGGTCAACCAGCCGAGCCCGATTAGCCAGCGCCGACGCCTCATCTGCGTGCGCCAGTACCAGGCCGGTAAACATTTTCCGCCCGTCGAACCCGCTGCCTGACAACACGAACGAAAAAGGCTTCAACAACGGACCTTTTTCTGCAGCCCGACGAAACGCTTCCTCCGTGTAATCGGTGAACGTGACCGAGCCATCCGGACTGGTCATGACGGAACTAGTGTTGGTGCCTATCTTCACAACATCATCAATGGAAAAGTGACTGTCTCTCAGCATCATCTCGCCGAAAGTACCCAGCGCCGACATCCACCGCACCGCAGCAACGTAATCCTCAACATCTGCCAGGGAACTTGCATTGCCCTGCATGACATCGATCAGTTCTGGGACGATACCGTCTTTGGTGGAGTAATACGCCTCGCCATCCCGAATAAGAAGTCGTGCGCCACGACCGACGTGATCGTAGAACGGCATATTAAATCGCCGGCTAATCGAACCCGAGCCATCTCCCCAGGCGTAATACTCGACTCCGGCATGTTGCCGAATCTCGGGTTGTTCACATTCGCATGCGGCAAGGGCCAGACTGGTTGCAGCCGGGGTGTACTGCCCGAATGCGACCTCGAAATCGTTCGGAGGCACACCCGCTACGACATACTGTTCAGCGCTTACGAAATCGAATCCAAGAGTTCTGTACAGTTCCGAGTTGATACTGAGACCGTATTGCGCCAGTGCCCGCGGCCAGGCCGGCGGGGGTACTCGTACGTCGCCGCCACTGTTCATGGCCCTGTCCATCCAATATTCTGACCTGACATCCCCGCTTGCGCCGACCGGGATTGGCTCCCCACCCACCAACTGAAAAAGCGTCAGGGTATCGGTCAACCTGACGTAACTCCGCGTCGACTCACTGTCGGGGATGCGGGACAGCAGTTTCTCGAATAACGTGGACACCGACGGCTGCTGCAGGTCGAGACCGCCGACTATTACGGGGCTATCGGTTTGAGGTGTGGCCGATTCTACTGGCACGGTAGCGGTGACCGGGTTGTCGACCGACACGCCCGGTGTCGCTGACTCTTCGACCGACACCGGGGGAGGCGTAGCTGAAACTTCAATCGGAACCGTCGCTGTGGCTAACTCATCGGCCAAAAAAACTGCAGGCGTTCTTGACGCTTCACTCGACAGTTGAGCGTCCACTCCACAGGCGGCTGAGATCAGGGAAAGCACGGACGCCAACAAGAGCAGTTTCGTTTTCATTGTCCAATCAACAGATAGCCGGCAATTCTTCTTTATGCGATGCAGCCATAGTCCATGGCGACGTCACTATGAGGGAGCAACACGGCTAATTCAAGCTTTTTGAGAACGAGACTGTTAACAGAAGCACTACCCCATCAACCCGCCAGGTGTCTTCGACCTCTCAGAAAACGCAGCAAGCCGCTAATCCTGCGGGGGTGCCGGGTTGACCAGGTCTACACCGATCGTCTCGGGGAAAACGCCTGCCAGTTCCTCCAGTGTCCAGCGACCGTCCTTGTGAATCGAGCGGCCCTGCTCCGGTGAGTTCATCAGGCTGACGCGGTTGCCGGCACAGTGGAATATTCTGCCGGTCACATCCGACGCCTGGTCCGAAGCCAGCCATGCGATCATCGGGGCGACCTGGTCAGGTTCGTTCGTGATTGTCCCCTCCGGCGGCGGCAGAAACTCGCCTTTGCGCATGTTGCGCGTGGAGTCCGGGACCGAGTCGGTCATGCGGGTATGGGCACCCGGAGATATCGCGTTTGCCGTCACTCCGTACCGTTCGAGGTCTTTCGCAACCACACGGGTGAAACCGGCGATGGCATCCTTCGCAGCACCGTAGTTCGCCTGCCCGCCGTAGCCGTAAAGGCCCGATACAGAACTGAAGGTCACGATTCGACCGCTGCCCTGCTCTTTGAAGATTTTCGAAGCGGGCTGAACGACCGAGAACGTGCCCTTCAGGTGCACGCCCAACACGTCGTCCCACTCCTGTTCCGTCATGTTGAACACCATGCGGTCGCGCAGAATGCCAGCAGCTGTAACGACGATATCCAGACGACCGAACTCGTCCATCGCCTTTTTTACGATATTCTCCCCGCCTTCCATCGTCGCAACCGAGTGGTACGAGGCCACGGCCTTTCCGCCGAGCTCTGAGATCTCTTCCACGACCTTTGCGGCGGGCGTTGAATCCTCGCCCGCACCGTCGAGTGCCGCGCCAACATCGGCAACGACAACGGAGGCTCCCTGGGAGGCGAGAAGCTTTGCGATTCCCCGGCCGATTCCGCGGCCCGCGCCTGTTACGACCGCAACCTTGCCGGCCAGGCGTTTCGCTGGCGGTTGTTCCGTTACCTGCGGGATCCTGGGATAACCCAGAAGTTCCGGCCTTACCAGCGCATCGAGTTGTTCCGGTTCCCACGTCGCAGGCGGGCTCGAGTTGTAGATCGTCTTCACCCGGCGCGGCAGCGTCATGTGAATCACGTTTCCGCCGTAGACGAGGAACACCTGGCCATTAACGGGCGCTGAATAGTCGGAAGCCAGGAACGCAACGAACGGCGCGACATCCCCCGGCTCCCACGGAGCCTCGCCCGCACCGGGCATCAAGCCCTGTTCCGCCAACCTGGCCCGAACGTCTTCAGGAATCGACTCGACCATGCGGGTTTCCGCCCGCGGGGCGATAGAGTTGGCAGTGACCCCGTATTTGCCGAGGTCCTTCGCAACGACTTTTGTAAATCCGGCAATGCCCGATTTCGCGGCGCCGTAGTTCGCCTGTCCCGCGAAGCCTGTCAACCCCGACTCGGATGTAAAAGTGATGACCCTGCCACCGCGCTGCTGGCGAAATAACGGTGCGGCGTGCCTGACGACGTTGAATGTACCTTTCAGGTGGACGTCCACAACGGCGTCCCACTCCTCCTCGGTCATGTTGAAGATCATCCGGTCGCGGAGTATTCCAGCGGCCGTCACGACGATGTCGAGGTGACCAAACGAGTCGAGTGCGGCCTGAACAATTCGTTCCCCGCCATCGAAAGTCGCAACTGACTCGGTGATCAACACGGCGTCGCCGCCCGCCGACTTTATCCCCGCAACCACTTCACTGGCCGGGCTCTGGGGTTCAGGCTCGCCAGACAGCGTTACGCCAGCGTCGTTGACCACGACTCTGGCTCCGTTTGCCGCGAGTTCTTCGGCTATGCCCCGCCCAATCCCCCGGCCGGCGCCAGTAACTATCGCGACCTTGCCTTCCAGTGCACCGTTCATGTTTTTCGTTCCTTTAAGGGCCTGTATCAAAACTCCCTCTACCTGTCAGGGAGAGGGTTGGGGTGTGGGTCAAGTTGCTCACTGGACAACGCCCCTTCGACAGTTCCTACACCGCCATCGAAAACATTCCCCCTCAACCTAACCTTCTCCCCGGGGAGAAGGAATTTGTCATGCATCATGTGGAGGGCTGGCCGCTAAGAAAAAACCGTTTTTGTGGGGAGTGCGACGAGCGCCCTGCCCGGAGTCGTGACCATACCTTCCGGATTTCGAAGACCGATTTCAAGTTCGACGAGACCGACTCCATGTTCGACCTTCGTTTCCGTGACCTTCCCGCCACACGTCATTGTCCCCTCTGGAAAGTCGATCCCCCGGTACGAAACGTCGAGCTCGAGAAGTCGGCCGGTCGGACCGATCCAACCCGTTACCAGTTCCGCCAGCCATGCGCTTTTCAGTGCGCCGTGAATAATTACCGTCGGGTGACCGGCAGCCTGCGCGATATTCTGGTCGTAGTGAATCGGCACGAAGTCCTGCGATGCGCCGGCATACATCACGAGTTGCCGTGTGTCGGGCTCTTTGACCAGCTCGGGCAGGTCGTCACCAACGGCGACATCTTCGAACCAGAGTGCCGGGACTTGTACGCCCGTGATGACCCCGTCGCCGCCACGTGAATTGCCCGAGTGTGCTGAAGGATTAGTGGCCGTCAACGCCAGGGTCCTTTTCACCGGTGCCGTAGGTAATCGTTGTCGTTGTTTGCGTTGCAGCCGCCTGACCGAGCTGGTTCACGTAGCTGATTTCTGAAATCTTGAACAGCATCGTGCCCAGACGGCCCTGCTTCTCAAACAGATCGACAATCTTGCGAGTCACCGTGATCCGGTCGCCAACGCGGACAGGCACACGAAATCGGTACTTGCTGCCACCATCCAGGATGTGTGCGAACGGCTCCGGGTAGGGTTTCGGGTATGCGCCGGGCAGCAGAGATCTCAGGAACGTAGGCGGAGCGATTAGTCCGCCGTATGCGGATTTTCGCGCGGCGATTTCATCGGTGTACAGCGGGTTGGGGTCGCCCACCGCACATGCAAACCGTTCCACGGCGTGTCGTTCGATTTCGTACGTGACCGGGTTCGAATCGACCCCGATGAATGATCGAAGTTCCTCGTTGATGACGGTGGTCACAGTTGATTCCGATTTTTCTGGTGTCGTCATTACTTCTCAATGCCCCGCGCCGCAGGCCCCGGCGCTGCAAGCCAGATTGCCGCCGCCTGAAGGCGTTTCGACAGTCTAGCCCCTGTTTCGTCTCCGTTTGCCACCGCCACGACCGGATTTCGATTCCTGGGCCGTTCGTGAGCCAGGGCCACGCCGCCGTACCAGTGAACCCACAGCAGCAGCAGTTAACAGGATTGCGGAAGGGGCGAACAATATACCGACCGACCAGATTGAGATAACTACGAACACATATACGAGGAAGGTCGATAGCCACAGGTTGATTTTGCCCGACCGGTTTGGCTGGCCGTATCTGGGAATCGCAAGCAGCGTGCCGGCGGTGACCACGACCGGCAACAGGCTCAACAGCACCGGCGTGACCTGACCAGTGGCCAGCAGCGTGCGCCGCCTCACTCCTTCAAACTCCGAGCTTGAAACCGACATCACCGGATAAAACAGGATCACAAGGTATCCCAGCACGGCAAAAACTGTGGCAAAGAAGGCGAAGAAATATATGCGGTCCCAGCGAGGCAGAGTCATGGCGATCGATTGTAACGGTCAATCGTTCGTCGATTGCCAAATCAGCGTGATCTGAATCCCTCCATTCCGGTGGGGATGAGGATACATTCGGCGCCGTCATTCGACCGGCGTGATAGCAACTCGCGCAGCATCTACGTCGTGGGCGAAGCTCCTGAATGCGGGCTGCTATGACAGCCGGACTCATAGCGACGTAACATCTTGTGACGAGAGTCACACATGAAAGTTTTGCTGCTGTCCGACATACATTCGAACCTCGCCGCGCTGGAAACGGTGGTCCAGGACGCTGAGGCCAATTTTGAAATCGCCGAAACATGGGTGCTGGGCGACCTGGTTGGCTACGGGCCCCGTCCGGCGGAAACACTGTCGCTCTTAAGTTCAATCGGGGCGGTGGCGGTCGCCGGCAACCACGACCTGGCCGTCGCGGGGGTTATCTCGGCCGAGGCATTCAACCCCGTGGCGGCAGCGGCAGTGTCATGGACTCAGAGCGTGTTGGGCAATGAGTATTTGGACCAGCTGCGGGCGCTGCCGACAAGGCTCGAGCGCCACGGCATCACGCTGGTGCACGGGAGTCCCCGGGACCCCGTCTGGGAGTACGTCATGAATGAAGGTGTCGCCGCCCAGGCGCTGGATGATGTAGACACGACCGGACTTGCCGTTGGTCACACTCACGTGCCCGTAATTTTCCGACAACTCAGCGGAGAATTCGAAAGGATTCAATCGGCATCTTCACAACCCCGTTCCGTAGCCGGATCTAAATTCCTGGTAAACCCTGGCAGCGTCGGACAACCGCGAGACCATGATCCAAGAGCTGGGTACGCGGTACTCGACCTGGATGCGGAAACCGTCACGCACCGCCGTGTTGAATACGACCATGAACTTACCGCGAGCAAGATTCGAGAGGCAGGACTGCCCGCGTTCCTTGCCGACCGCCTGCGAGTGGGGGTCTAGGTCGCTTGCGACGTTTTCTCAGAGGTCGGTGGGTGATGACGCGATTGGGTGGGTCGTGCTTGGGCGGGGGGCGACCGGTCCTCCCTCCGAATGTCGGAGGCGGGCGCCCCGATGCAATCGGGGCGCGAGGGTGGCTATGTCCTTGCAGTGAGGCCGGTGGTGATCGAATCGGGGTGAAGTCCGATTGTCGGAGGCGGGTGCCCACTTGTGGGCGCGTGGGTGGCTAATCTTATGCCGCCATTCCGACCGTAGCGGAGAGACCTCAGGTTGGAACGGTGAAATACGTTTCCAGGTGTCATCAGTTGCGGGGGTTCGACTGCAAGAATGCCTCAGATCCCTCCGCGCTGGTCGGGATGACAGAGGTGGCGCCCTCTCTTCGGTTGGGACGACAAATGTGACCCCCTCATACAGGCAGTAAAGGCAATTGCACACCGGACGGCAGCTCGACGCGAATTCGGTCACCAGGCCGTACCTCACCGTCACCCACAGCAATCCCCATCACCCCGGTCTTCCGTATTAGTTCGCCATCGGCATCACGGTCGAGAACGGCCTTCATCAGTCCCGGAATAAGACCGTCCAACTGTGTGCATGGGTCTCGAAGACCGGTCAATTCGACAACGGCCCGGTCGCCAATTTTCAAATACGCGCCTGTTGGCAGAGAAAGCAAATCGATTCCAGTGGTCGTGATGTTTTCGCCCATCATGCCCGGCTCCACATCGAAGCCCTTTTCTCTGAGTTCATCGAACAGTTCCGAGTGAATAAGGTGTACCTGTCGAAGATTTGGCCGAGTCGCGTCACGGCGCACCCGCGACCGGTGCTTGACCGTCGCCCCGCTATGAGCGTCGCCTTTCACTCCAAACCCTTCGACAAGCGTGATCGACGGTAATGCAGCCTTCGACATGGTGTGTATGCCACTGGCATGAACGGCGAGAACTGACGGATTCATGTGACTGCGCCTCCTATTCTCGAATTAATGTCCATCTCATCCCCCTGCTGCTCCGGGTTGGCTTTGTCGTATGAGTTGTTCTGTTTTGAACGCTGATCCCGAATCAAGTTCGGGATGACAGTGGGACGGCATGGGTCGGGACGAGGGCATCAACCCGCCGCCCTTAAGGAGCGAACTGATCGGGATCCAGTATCTCCATTTTCGCCTCAGCGGGATCCGCAAGCCCGTCCGGTCTACCGACGCCAGCACCACCGTCAGCTTCGACTTTCTCAAGCGGTGCGAACGACAGCATAAGCCGTTTCACACCCTGCCCGGCAAATGCCACAGTTACCTGCGTGTCGCCGCCAGTACCCGTGGAGCTGACCACGACACCCTCACCGAAGTGATCGTGCCGCACCCTGTCACCTGCCGAAAACTCGTTTTCCGATCGCCTGGCGGAGCGCGGCGCCGGAACCGCGACCTGTCGCCGGGTCCACATCGGGTCTGGCATGCGATCGGCCACTCGGGCATGCCCCCGAATATCGCGCGTCGTTACCAGCGACTCTGGGATTTCGGCCAGGAACCGTGACGCCATTTGCGCACCCGACTGGCCTCGGAACCGGCGCTGGAAAGCCCGGAACATGTACAGCCGCTTCCTGGCCCTCGTCATGCCAACGTAAAGCAGCCGGCGTTCCTCTTCTATCTGCATCGGGTCATCGACGCTTCGCGTGTGAGGCAGCAGGCCTTCTTCGAGTCCAACCAGGAACACGGCGTCGTATTCAAGACCCTTGGCCTGGTGGAGCGTTATCAGCGTAATCGCCTCGTCTTCCACTCCGACGTCGTCTCCGCCCTGCAGGCTGTCTACATCGGATACCAGTGCGACATTTTCGAGGAAATCGATCAGTTGGCCGCGTTCTTCGGAACCCCCGAACTGCTCGGCCGAAGCCTTCAGCTCCTGCAGGTTTTCCATCCGCTCTTCGCCGCGCTCCTTATCTTCACGAAGCATCGCGCCGTACCCGCTCCTCTCAACCGTCAGGTCGATGAGCTCCGTGGTGTCCAGCGCCATCGATTGCTCGATCAGGCGCGTTACCAGGTCGCCAAAAGCGCCCACCGAGTTCAGCGCGCGGGTGGCAAGCTCGAGGGCGAACGCTGCGGGCTGTTCATCCCCGGTTTGCACGCGACTGATGTCCAGGACGACGTCCAGCAATGGCACGTCGTTCAGTGTTGCGACACGCCTCAATTCGGCAAGCGTCCTGGCTGATATTCCGCGCGTGGGAACATTGATGATCCGCTCGAGGGCGCTATCGTCAGCAGGGTTTGCCACGAGGCGCAGGAACGCCAGCACGTCCCTGACTTCCCTGCGGTCGTAGAACTTCACGCCACCGACGAGCCGGTACGGAACGCCCTCCCGGTTGCAGGCCACCTCGAATGCACGGGACTGGGCATTGACCCGGTACATGACCGCAATTTCGTTTCGCCCAATGCCCTCTTTTTGCCCGAGACTGGCGGCCTCTTCGAGGACCAGCCGGGCCTCTTCTTCTTCGTTGTAGGCCTCAGCGACCGTGACCCGTTTTCCCCGGCTGTTTTCAGTCCAGAGTTCTTTTTCCATCCGTCCGCCGTTGTTGCCGATGACAGAGTCGGCCGCTTCCAGGATGACCTGGGTCGAGCGGTAACTCTGGTCGAGCGTGACGACCTTTGCGCCCTTGAACGTCGCCTGGAAGTCGGTCAGGTTCGTCGGGTCGGCATGACGCCACGAGTAGATCGACTGGTCGGGATCGCCAACGACACAGATGTTGCGGCTCTTCAATGCGAGCAGCCGTGCGATCTGGAACTGGAGCGGGTTGGTGTCCTGGAACTCGTCGACCAGCAAGTGCTCGTACCGCTGCTGGTACTTTTCGAGGACCTCCGGATAGCCTTCCAGCAGCATGAACGTCTTGAGCAGAAGGTCGTCGAAGTCGACCGCGTTTGCCCGCTGCAATGCACCCTCGTATGCCTCGTAAACACGGGCTGCGACCTCTTCTCGATAGGTCTCGGTGCGTTCAGCGAACTGTGCCGGGCTCCACATATTGTTCTTGGCGTCGGACACGACACCCAGTAACGCCCTCGGGGGGAACTGTTTGGGGTCGATATCGAGATCGTCGAGGATTCGGCGCACCACGCGCGCCTGGTCGTCATCGTCGTAGATCGTGAACTCGGGTTTGAGTCCGACATGCTCTCCATCGGACCGCAGCACTCTCGAACAGAACCCGTGAAAGGTCCTGACCTGCAATTCGTCCGAGCCGCGCCCGACAAGCCGCTCACACCTCTCCCGCAGTTCCCGGGCGGCCTTGTTTGTGAATGTGACCGCAAGGATTTTCCAGGGCGGGATGCCTTTTTCTCCGATCAGGTAGGCGACCCTGTGCGCCATAACCCGGGTTTTGCCGGACCCCGGGCCTGCCACGATCAGGAGCGGACCGCCGGTGTGCGTTACGGCCTCACGCTGTCGTTCGGAAAGACCCGCAAGCAGTCTCTCTGTGGATGAAGTGCGCGAATTCGAGGGCATCAAGCAATGTTAGCCGCCGCTCACCAGTATCTTCGGCCAGGTGGCACGAGTTTCCGTCCCGATTAACGACTCATAGAGCGGATTTACAGGCCCCGTGCAGGGTGATAGCCCTGCCAGGTCGACGAGTTACGCACGATAGGAACACCCGCAGGTTCAACGAAGGGTCAACGTCCTAAAATAAACGTCGCACGCGACCTCAGCAGTCGATAGTCGGTGTATGTGTCTTCAGCCAGTTGTCCCGAGTAACTTCCATCGACCTGTCGTCAACGCGCCAGTAGTAACGGACACGGTTGTAAAACGCGTTGATTTGCCACGAGCCGTACAGCAGGTATTCAGCCGTGAATTCCTTATCTTCGAATTCACTCCAGCAACTGGCGGGTTCTGACTGGTTCAAGAACCCGCGGTGTGTAGCTATCTGGAGATATAGCTGGACCTCATCGATCACCTCGAAACTGTCGCGAGTGGCGGGAATCTGCTCAAGCACCCGATCATTCTCGAAAAGAATCACCGACGCGAGCATAAAAACGGCGGCAGCGGCCACAGAAACGTAAAAGCCCGTTTTCGCCACGAGGCTCTTTGTCAGGCGCCGCTGTTTGGGTCCGCGGCGCGGGGCTATGGTGTCGAGAATGCTCAATCGTCGGCTCTGGTTGCGGTTTGGCCGATTCGATCACAGCCAGATCGCTGCTGTATCGGCGCACTGACAATTATGAGCGGCGCGATCGGTCGTTCAATGGCAAGAACGGTGCATCTCTAACGCGTCGCGGGCTGGGCCAGCTGATCTTCGATGGCCGAAATATCGAGGTGCTCAGACATGAGATCGACCATTCGGGCAAGCTTGTCGGGGTGATCGAAGCCTACCTGCGGCTGAAGTCCTTCCAACTGCTCGGCAACGTCGGGCGTGTTGCCCGGTACAACAACCAGCGGGACCCCGGCCTGGGCAGCCTCGTACATCACGTACTCGACGGGTGGCACACCCTTGGTAAGGATCAGCGCACGCGTCGTGTCGGTCTGAATCGCTGCCAGCTGAACGTCGGGCCTGTCGCCACGAACGATCACGCCCGTGTTCTGTCGACTCGCGAAATAGAAAGGGCCCCAGTCGAGGACCAGGCCGCCGATCAGGAAGTTTTCGATAAGCCGGTCGGACTGGTCTTCGCCGCTCAGGAATCGACCGCCAAGAAATTCGGCTACCTGCCCGAGTTTCGGGGCAACCATGCGCCGGTCGTCGGGGATCGTGCCAAGCAGCTTCGTGCCAGCGGTTTCGATGTCGGCGGCGAAGGTGCCTTCGACGTCCTCGCCCCTGTACCGGGGCAGTGCGTTGATGATTACTCCCGCAAGACGTGAGCCGTACTTCCTCGCTGCTCCAGAGATTCCCTCTCCGTAACGTGCTACAAGCAGGATCAGTCCATCGGTGGCTTCAGCAAGTTCCAGGTTGAACTGAACGTCGCTTGAACCTTCGATTATCACGACCCTGCTGCCACCAGACGATTTCGAGATGCCAGAAATTTTGGAAGCAATGTCACCGATCGCTCCGCTCACTGCGGGGTTTTCTGGCAGCAGGCTGGCAAACGTCGCGGCATCGGCATCGTCGGCAGTGCCGACGCTGAACGCCTTGCCCAGTGCGACGGGCGTGTTTTCCGACCCCATTTTCACGGCGAGCGCGGCTGCGAGCGCGGTCTTTCCGGCACGGTCCGATATTGAAGCGATGATCAGAGTCGCCATTGAGTGTCCTCGAAGATCATGTGTGCCGTGTGCGGGCGGGCGGGGCGTAGCGGCCCGCAACTCGCAGGCCCCTGGTAAAACACTGATGGGAGCAGGCCGGATTATACCAGTCAGAATTGGGATTCCGGCCTGTTCTGGTACGGCGTCGTGTGAGCAGGAGCAGACCCGTTGCCGACTCACTTGCATCACCCTTGCAAGGCTGTCCCAAAACCCCCTCTCCTCGGGGAGACGGGTGCTCACTTGTGGGCGCGGGTGAGGGGGAATGTTGCTGAATTGGCAATACCCGTCCGAAAGCGTCAAAATCACCGTCGAATCGTTCCCCCTCAACCTAACCTTCTCCCCGGGGAAAAGGAACTAACCACACCTGTCGGAGTAATTTGAGACAGGCTCCTTACGCCGGGGCAAGGCCACGCCGGACATGGCATTCGCGAACTGGCACAGGCCCTTTGTCGACTCTCTTGCCCCGGTTCAACACGGGGGCCGTACCGCTGCCGGACATGGCATTCGCGAACTGGCACAGGCCCGTTGCCGACTCTCTTGCCTCACCCTTGCTTCGCATCTGGGCCGGGGCTACGATGGATTGCTGCGCACTACGTCTGGCCGAGGTAGCTCAGTTGGTAGAGCAATGGACTGAAAATCCATGTGTCGGCAGTTCGAGTCTGCCCCTCGGCACCATTAGTTTGAACTTGAAATCGGTCAGTTCCTTTGATTCGGGACTGGCCGGTTCTTGTTTTGACAACAATGTTGACAATAACCCGATTGTTATTTGCAGGTAGTACTGAGTAACTATCTAAAAACCCCCTCTCCTCTGGGACGAGCCTGGGAGAGATGCGGATCGTCATACAAGTAGACCTGCCGGTGCAGGTTCTGTCAGAACTCAGCGCCGGGGCAGAATAGCATCATTCCTCATTCGCTGAGGAGACCTGATCATGTCCTGTCCGCACTGTCTGTCCACGTCGGTATCCAAGAGAAAACATCGGACCTCGCTGGGTTATCGGACATTCTTTTGCCGTGACTGCACAAGACGTTTCAATGAACGATCCGGCACACCGTTCAACGATCTCCAGTTCCCCACAGATATTGTCTTGCTCGCTGTGCTCTGGCGTCTGAGATACAAGCTCGGATTCCGAGATGTTGCGGAGCTTCTGTTGCAACGAGGATTCGAGGTCAGTTACGAAACCGTTCGAGTCTGGGAATTTCGGTTTGCACCGCTCGTTAGCGAGAACCTCCGCAGTAAACGTCGCGGAATTGCTGGTCCTTCCTGGTATCTGGACGAAACGTATATCAAGGTAAGTGGCAAATGGAATTACCTCTATAGGGCCATTGATCGAGATGGAAACCTACTTGATTCAATGCTCAGCCAACACCGAGACAAACACGCAGCTCGACGTTTCTTACGACGTCTGATCGATAGTGCAGGGCGGAAGCCATTGCGGATGACTACAGACAAACACCCGGCTTACACGAAGGCAATTCGCTGGATCGTTGGTCGAAAAGTTCTTCATCGCCACAATCAGTATTTGAACAATCGGATCGAGCAAGATCATAGATCGATCAAGCAGCGTTATTACCCGATGTTGGGCTTCGCCAAGTTCGAGTCAGCCAGCAGATTCTGCAGTGCATTCGACGAGTTACGAAACTATCTAAGAATTCGATCT
>JADFLG010000162.1 GCA_022564545.1 Chloroflexota bacterium
TCATACGTTCCGGCGTTATATCAACATCGGGTGCGTGAGGCACCGAACTGGTTCTGTCAGAACTCAGCGCTCGACCCTGATTTTTCCATTATCGCGGTGTGAAACGCCGATGCAGTGAATACAAAAGTAGGCCTATGGGAGCCCGGATCGGGCGCTAATTGGACCCAGTGCCCTGAGTCCTGACAGAACCCTCGATACCCCTCTCGTTCAACCCCTGCTCGTTAGCCAGACCTGACAACTCCAAATCTCTGTAGTAGCTGGGCAGATACAGAAGATCTAATGCGAAAAATCCGCCATTCTCGTGGATTTGTTTTTGATCCTTAGCGATGACAAGCCGTCCATTCCCAAAATCTTCTAACTGACTCTCATCCGAGTTGAGCCTGAATGACTCCGCAATCAGATTATTGATCTCGACAGCGTTTCTTTTTTTGCCGGCAGGTTGAGTATCAGAAATCATCACCAACAACCTGTCCATGGCAAGCATCATATCGAGCCTGATCGGTTCACCTTTCAAGAATCCCAAGAAAAAACGTTGTCGATGCTGCTGTAAGTGCCTGGCAACAAAACTCCAATCCCATTCTGAAACGTGTACCACCAGCCGCGATCTTAGGGAGTCGATATCTGCGAATAGCCGAGGAGCAGCGCTCCGAGTCGGCTCGATAATTTCAAGTTCCTCAGGCAACCGGTTTTCACAGCCTTCTGTGAAGCAGAAGTACCCGTTCATAGGCGAATTAGCATGGTAGATCAGCGCACCGCACTTCTCACATACATAGTCGGACTCGAACCTTCCAATGTAGCTCGTAATCGAATAACTCACCTAAATCCTCACTAACTTGATCGGGTCGCCAGCGCTTTATGCAGTGTGTAATCGTGAGTTCGCAGAGGTGCTAAGTCGGATGGGTTGCATGTGTCGGCCAGTTTCACCGGTTCTCTCGCCCTGCAGCCAAATACCCAAATGCAACAAGGGAACACACCGGAATCCCCGCGCTAGACCAGGCCTTCGGCCCAGTTGCCGGAGAGTACGAGTTCGAACATTTCGGCGTGCTGCTCGTTCCAGCCGAAGCGCTTGACCAAATTCAGCCGGTAGATCAGCTCAAGCGCGCTCAGGCGTGACGACAATGCCTCATCGCTCAGGTCGCCCCTGCACAGTTCGACAAACGGGGCCAGCAGTTCGAGGTCGAGCGGTGTCTCGTACGTCGCTTCGAGCTGCTCGGGTACGAAGTTCCACGGGTATCGCCAGAACCTGAGCAGCATGTCGAGGTCATAGTCTGGCGGGGCCATCGCGATCCGGTCGAAGTCGACGATGCCGGTAAGTCCGCCGTCATCATCGACCAGCACATTGCCGAACCACAGATCGCCGTGACACAAAACGCGAGGTCGTTCATCAAGCGCTTCCGCCCACTGTGCGAAGGCCCCCTGTGATTGGGTCAACACCCGGCCCGGTTCGATCGCGTCGACAGCACGCAATGCGCGGTTGAACGCGATTCTCACCTGTCTGGGCCAGTCTTCAGTTTCGGCATGTAACATCGAGATGTCCGGCCTGGACTGCTGCATGTGAGCCAGTGCATCGGCGAGCTGGGTAGTCAGTTTTCGCTGTGCTGCGCTGCTCAAACCCGGCCACACGTTGTAGGCGATCGAGCCCTCTATGCGATTGAGGACCACCCAGGCCCGGCCTTCAAGTGTCCCGGTTTCGAGCACATGGGGTGTCGCAACACCGGGTATCGCCATGTTGCTGACCGCCAGTTCGTGGCTGAACCGCTCGGGGCGACCGACTTCGGGGTCGATCTTGATGACGGTTTCAGCCCCTATAAATACCCACGTCCCGTAGCCGAATCCGTAGTCCGTCGAACCGCCAATTTTGCTGGCGGCCCATTCACGCACGCGACCGAGCGCGACGTGATCGTCTTTTTCGTAATTCCGCACCCAGGGGTTAATAAGCATGACCGCGAACCACTATGTCATGTGCGGTCCATCCCGGCGACACGCGCGGCTCCGCGGCGCAGGCGGGGCACGAAATAAGGGCGACGCTAAGCGCCCGGCCGCTTGCCGCGTACCGCCCTATGCCCGTGCAATCAGGTCGATGATCCGTCTGCGGCGATGGGCGGTGCCGCTACTCGACCGGTTTGAACGCACGGAGAGTGAGGTTTTTCAGTGACGATTGCCAGTCGGTGGCATTGGGTCTACTCGGTTCGTCACTGAGCACCTCGATACCGGTAAACCCGGTATCTGCAATCAGGCCGAGGTACTCGCTCATTACCGCGGCACCTCCGACGCACGCGACCCATTCGGTCGCTGATGCCCTGACCTCTTCCGGCAGCGGGCTGTCGGTGACCATATCGGAGATAACGAACCTGCCGCCCGGTTTGAGGATGCGCAGAACCTCCGAAAACACGCGGTCCTTATCTTCAGATAGTGCGATTACGCAGTTGGAAATAACCAGGTCGACCGTGTTATCGGGCTGCGGTATCGACTCGATACGTCCGAGCTTGAACACGATGTTCCCGGTCTGCAGGTCTGCCGCGTTTTTCCGCGACAGCTCGATCATGCGAGGGGTCATGTCGATGCCGATCACAAAACCGTCATCACCGACTTCACGCGCCGCGAGGAAACAGTCGATACCGCCGCCAGAACCGAGGTCCAGAACGGTTTCGCCAGGTCTGGCATCGGCAATGCCGACCGGGTTTCCGCAACCCGCGGAAGCACCGGCAGCCTCGCTCGTGATAGCCGCCCGCTGGTCTTCGGTGTAGAAGGCATCAGAAGCTCCGCGCCGCGAAGGGTCGGCTGCCCTGTCAGCCGCATTTTCGGCCAGGTTGCCATAGCGGTGCTGTACAGCAGCCGTGATGCTGTCGAGTTGAGCGTGAGTAATTTCAGCGGTTGCCGCATCGTCGCAGCAGCCGTCGCCACAGCAGGCGGTCGCGTCCAGCGGGGTCAGCGTGCCGAGAGGGTTTGCATCGCTCATTGCTCAGTCTCCAAAAATGCTTGCGTCAATAACCATCGTAGTACAGCATGCAGGCTCCACGCCCGCTTCCTTAACCGCCATCTCGATCTGCGGCAGGACCATCGACCAGGCCTGCGCCGCGGCCTGGTACGCCTTAATACCAGGCTCTGAAAGAGAGTAAGTCTTTCGGGTGCGACCGCTGATGACCGCTGTCTCGAACTCGACGTAGCCGCCAGAGGCAAGTTCCTTGAGCATCGTGTAAATCATCGCATCGGTTGGCCGTGCATCGCAGCACAACGCGATCCGGCTTCCGATCTCGTAGCCGTGCATGGGACCGGTGTTCAGCTGTTGCAGCATGAAAAACCGTAAAAGGCTCTTCCTGTTAAGCGTCTGCCAGTAGGCAACGTCGGCAAGGTCGTTGGCAGGCTTTGAGACGGGTTCTGTGATCGTTGTCATTATGATTCAGTGGCGCATACTTCAAAATTCGGAGTCCGATACCTAACTACACGTTATATCGGCTTGCGAGGTATGTCAACGATCTTTTTGCCCGTTCGGCTCCTGTCGCGCTCGATAGCTATAATCCGCACACCTGCGCTCTCCTCACCCTTCGCGAATTCGCCCAAACGAAAACGAGACGACGCCCCAGATGACGCCCGAGACAATGAACTCTCCCGCCGGCAGAGACGATCAGCTGTTCCTGCTCATCGATGGTCATGCGATCGTGTTCCGGGCGTGGTTTGCCGTTCGCGACCACCTGATAACGTCCTCGGGCCAGAACACCACGGGAGCGAGCGGCTTTATGGCAATGTTCCTGAAGGTCTTGCGCGAGCAAAATCCTACGCATGTCGCCGTGACTTTCGACACCAGGGCACAAACGTTCCGCGAGGAAATGTTCCCGGCGTACAAGGCGCAGCGCGAGGAGGTCGACCCTGCCCTGCATGAGCAGATACCGATCGTAAAAGAGATTCTTGAGCCGATGGGCGTGCCGGTGTTTGAGTACGACGGGTTCGAGGCCGACGACCTGATTGGCACTCTCTCAAAACAGGCGACGGAACAGGGCATCAAGACCCTGATCCTGACCGGAGACGCCGACCAATTGCAACTGGTCGACGAGAAGACGTCACTGATGATGTACACCGGGTTCGGCGAGGTCAGGATCTACGACCCCGCAGCCGTCGCCGAGCGCTATGACGGACTCGGGCCTGAATACGTTGCCGAGATCAAGGCGCTTGAGGGCGATCCGTCCGACAACATACCGGGCGTGCCGGGAGTCGGTAAGAAAGCCGCCCGTGCCGTGCTGACCGAGCTGGGCCACTTCGACTCGCTGTTCAGCCGGCTTGACGAGGTCCAGAACATCAAGGGATTACGTGGCGCCAAACGGGCGATGAACCTGCTTGAAGAGCACCGCGAGACCGCCGCCACGGCGCTGGTGCTGACGACAATCGTGCGTGACGTTCCAGTCGAGTTCGATTCCGAGGCGTCAAGGTTTGGTGATTTCGACCGCGAGGCGGTCTTGAAAGCCCTGCTGAACTATGAACTCCGGGCAGTGGCTAATCGTTTGCCGAAGACTTCATCCATCGCGGCAACTGGAGCGGCAACCGGTGCCGTCAATTCTTCGGCCGTGACCGATTCGGGCCAGATCGACATGCTGGACGAGAACGAGGCCCCATTGGAGCCCGAACCCCCGAAACCACTTGGCGAGTACGAAATCGTGACCGATATGGCCGGTCTCAAGTCGATGGTCGCCGAACTGAGTGCAAAGGGCGAGTTCGCGTTCGATACCGAAACCACGGGCCTCAACTCGATGACGTCGGACCTCGTCGGTCTCTCGTTCGCAGTACGGTCGAACCACGCCTGGTACGTGGCGGTGGGCCACACCGAGGGCGATCAGGTGCCGTTCGCCGAG
>JADFLG010000163.1 GCA_022564545.1 Chloroflexota bacterium
TTCCGGTAGTCGGGGTCGATGTTGACGGTCGCAAGATCCGTTCGCTCCAAAAGGGCGAGTCGTACATTGGCGACGTCCCGGCGATTGACCTGAAGATGGCGACCGATTCAGGCCTTTTCCAGGCGACTACCGATTTCGGTGAACTCCGTGATGCGACTGCGATCAGCATTTGCGTCCCGACCCCACTTGGCAAGAGCCAGGACCCGGACGTTTCGTTCGTCGTATCGGCGACCGAGCAAGTTGCCGACATTCTTGTTCGTGGCCAGACCGTAATTCTTGAGAGCACGGTGTATCCGGGTGCGACTGAAGAGATCGTCGCCCCAATCCTGGAACGCGGTGGCATGAAGGCCGGGAAAGACTTTTTCCTGGCGTTTTCTCCCGAGCGGATCGACCCCGGCAACACCGAGTACCCGCCGGCTTCGATTCCGAAGATCGTAGGGGGGATCAACGACGAGTCGACCGAACGGGCCGTAGATATTTACAGCAAGGTGTTCGCAAGGGTTACGCCGGTCGGTTCGACCCGCGAAGCCGAGATGGCCAAGTTGCTGGAAAACACGTTCCGGGCCGTGAACATCGGCCTCGTGAACGAGCTTGCGATCATGGCGCACGGAATGGGCATCGATATCTGGAAAGTCATCGACGCAGCTGCGACGAAGCCGTTTGGGTTCATGCCGTTCTACCCGGGGCCGGGCTGGGGCGGGCACTGTATTCCGGTGGACCCGTTTTACCTGACCTGGCGGGCACGCATTGATGGGTTCGAATCGGGGTTCATCGAGCAGGCGGCGCGCGTGAACGGCAAGATGCCAGCGTACGTCGTGGACCGGTTGAGCAAGCTGCTCAACGAGCGGGGACTGCCGCTGAAGGGTTCAAAAGTCCTGATGCTCGGTGTGGCTTACAAGCGAGACGTGGGAGATGTTCGGGAGTCGCCGGCTCTGGATATCGCAGAACGGCTTGTCGAGTCCGGGGCTGAGTTGATCTATCACGACCCGCATGTCGAAACGGTCAGTGAGAAGGGGTTGGACCTCTCTTCGACTCCGCTGACCCCCGGACTTATTTCCGAGCAGGACTGCATTCTGATAACTACAGATCACGCCGATGTTGATTACCGGGCGATCTGCGATAGCGGCGTTCTTGTGTTCGACACACGGAACGTCACCGGCAGGCTGGGCATCGAAGGCCCGAACGTAATCAAGCTGTAGCACGCGTCGGCTATCGGCAGTGCTGGCAAGTCCTCTCTCCCTCTGTAACTGGCTGATTTTGTCGCAAGGACACGTTTATGAAAGTCGTTGTAACTGGCGGCGCGGGCTTCATCGGTTCGCACCTGGTTGACGGGCTCCTGGACAAAGGGGCCGAGGTGACTGTGCTGGATAACCTGAGCACCGGAAGCCTCGGCAACCTGGACCAGGTGATCGGCGATATTCGCTTCGTTGAAGACGATATTCGTGACCTCGATGCCGTGAAGCGGGCGGTCGCAGGAGCCGACACGGTGTTCCACGAGGCTGCGCTGGGTTCAGTACCGCGCTCTATCGAAGACCCTGTGACTTCAAACGGTGTAAATGTGACCGGGACATTGAATGTTCTCGTGGCTTCAAGAGACGCAGGTGTGCGCAGGGTCGTATTCGCATCTTCTTCTTCGGTTTACGGCGATACGCCTACTCTGCCAAAGCACGAGGGGATGCCGACGGTCCCGACTTCGCCGTATGGAGTGACGAAACTGGCAGCTGAGATGTACTTCCGGGCGTTCGCATGCGTGTACGGGCTCGAGACCGTCTGCCTGAGGTATTTCAATGTGTTTGGCCCAAGACAGGAGCCGAATTCGATGTATGCGGCCGTGATCCCGAAGTTCGTGAAGAAGCTGCTGGCGAGCGAGAGTCCGACGGTGTTCGGGGACGGCGATCAATCGAGAGATTTCACGTTTGTCAGCAATGTTGTCGATGCGAATTTGTTAGCGATGGACAGTACGGCCGGAATTGGCGAGGTATTCAACATTGCGGCCGGTGATCCGGTGACGCTTAACGCGCTTGCCGAGCAGATGCAGTTGATTATGGAGACCGATATTCCCCTGGTGTACGAAGGTTCTCGTCCCGGTGACATTCGTCATTCATTCGGCGACATAACCAGGGCAAGGGCAGGGCTGGGATACGAGCCGCGTGTGAGGCTTGAAGAGGGGCTGCGGCAAACGGTCCCGTGGTTCAGTGGAGTGAAATCCCATGCGACGATTTGACAAACCTACCGTCCTGCAGGTAGCGAGCAGTGATGTCACTGTTTCGAAACTGCTGCTGCCGCTGATCGACGAACTGCGGAACCAGGGGTACAAGGTCGAGGCTGCCTGTTCGGACGGTCGTTTCGCCGCCGAACTCGCCGGCCAGGGCTACGTGGTCCACACGCTGCCGATGAGCCGGAACCTGTCGCCCTGGCAGAACCTGCGCTCGATATGGGCGCTCTACCGTTTGATGCGCAGCAACCATTACAGCGTTGTGCATGTTCACACTCCGCTGGCTGCAATTGTCGGACGCGTTGCTGCAAGGCTTGCCGGGGTTCCGATCACGATCTACACGGCGCACGGTTTCTATTTCCATGAACGAATGAGCAAGTGGTTGAAGAGGCTTCACATCGGGGCTGAACGGCTGCTTGGACTGTTCACCGACCGGCTTTTGACCCAGAGTGCCGAAGACGCACAAACGGCGGTGCGGGAAAGAATAGCCAGAGAAGACGGAGTGGTGTGGATCAGCAACGGCGTCGACCTTGAGCAGTTCGTACCCGCGGACGCCGACCCCGAGTTGATGCGTTCGCTGGATATATCCGAAGACGACATGGTTGTCGGGTACGTCGGACGCGTCGACAGGGAAAAAGGGATCCTGGACCTCGTCAAGGCGATGGAGCTGGCCTCGCAGCGGCTTGAGAGACTGGTCCTGCTTGTAGTGGGCGATAGTGCTGCTGCGGGCGACCGTGATCAGGAGACCGCACAGACACTGGCAAAGTACACGGAGTCGAATAATCCGTCGTTTCGAATCGTATTTACGGGCTGGACAGACGATGTGAAGGGCGTGATGCGTCTCATGGACGTCTTCGCGTTGCCTTCCTACAGAGAGGGGATGCCCCGGAGCATCATCGAGGCAATGGCAAGTGGTAAACCGGTGATCGCCACGAACATCCGCGGGTGCCGGGAAGAAGTGGTCCATGGCGAAACCGGACTGCTTGTCCCGACACGCGATCCCCAGGCGTTGAGCGATGCGATTGTCGAAATTTTGACGAACCCGAGTGTTGCGAAGTCGATGGGCAAGCTGGGCCGGCGACGCGCTGAGCTGTTCTTCGACGAACGACAGGTGCTGAGGCGGCAGATCGAGGTCTATTCGAAGTTGATCCGAGAGCGGCTGCCACACCTGGCGGATGCAATTGCCCCGAGCGGTGTGAACCCTTCAATAACGGCTTCGACAGCGATGCGACGACAGTCCACTGCATCTGTTGGTTCAGGTGAGCGCGGATTTTCGGCGTTGCAGCCGGATTTCTCGAATCCTACAAATGCGCGAGTTTCTGACGCTACCAGGGTGCGCACTGGTAAGGATCCAAATGAGTTGGCAGCAGGATCTGCTGTTACCGAACGAACTGGTTCCAAATAACGATCTCAACCGATAACGACGCTATCAACTCATTGAGCGCGGCAAGTTCGCGGTTTCACGCGGCACCAAAACGAACGTTACCTGCATGACGATTGCACCTACACAGGTTCCAGTACTGGACATCCCGCTGGCTCGCCCGGACATTACCGAGGTAGAGCGGGATGCGGTGATGCGCGTGCTGGAAGGTCCGATCTTGAGCCTGGGGCCGGAGCTGGATGCGTTCGAAACGGAGCTGGCCTTGCAAGCGGGCGTTTCTTATGCGGTTGCCACGAACAGTGGGACGAGCGCGCTGCACCTCACGATGCTGGCGCTGGGCATAGGTCCTGGCGACGAGGTGATCACCACCCCATTTAGCTTTATTGCATCTGCGAATTGCATCCTGATGGTCGGCGCGACACCGGTTTTTGCGGATATTGATCCGTTAACGCTGTCGATCGACCCGCAAGAAGTGCAAAAAAAGATCAATTCGCGGACCAGGGCGATACTTGCCGTCGATGTGTTTGGGCACCCTGCCCACTGGGACGCACTCAGGGACATCGCCTCGGAGCACGACCTTTCACTGGTCGAGGATTCTGCGGAGTCGATCGGATCGACCTACCGCGGCAGGCCCACAGGGGGTCTGGCGGACGTAGCGATATTTGCGTTTTACCCCAACAAGCAGATCACCACTGGCGAAGGCGGCGCCCTTCTTACGAACGATGGGAATATAGCTGCGACTGCCAGGAGCCTGAGAAACCAGGGTCGGAGTGACCAGGGTGGGTGGCTGGCGCACCACACGATGGGCTACAACTTCCGCCTCAGCGATATCAACTGTGCGCTGGGCCGTGCCCAGCTGGGCAGGCTGGAAGAGATCCTGGCGCCACGTGCCCAGGTGGCCGAGACCTACAACCGAATGCTGGTCGACCTGCCCGAGATCAGGACCCAGTATGTGGCGAGCGACGTGGATATGAGCTGGTTTGTGTACGTCGTGCAGCTTGCCTCGCAGTTCACCAGTGACGACCGGGACCAGGTCCTGTTGTACCTGCGTGACAGGGGCATTGGCTGCAGCAACTATTTCCCGAGTATTCACCTGGAGCCGTTCTACCGCACCCGATTCGAGTACGGACCTGGCGACTACCCGGTATCGGAATCGATTTCAGATCGCTCGATTGCACTGCCGTTTTACGGAAGTTTGCCACTGCGATACATCGAAGCGGTTGTTGAAACCCTGGCGGAC
>JADFLG010000055.1 GCA_022564545.1 Chloroflexota bacterium
TGGCCTGAGCGTGAGTGAGTCGAATTGCCTCACGATACCGTGTGACCCACACGGTATCGAAGAGTCACCGTGGACGTCATTACCTGGGCACGACCCATTTGACAGGGTGCGGACGTGGTGACTCGATGTGCAGCAGACCTGCTGGTGAAAGACTCTGTTCCGCCGTTGGCGGCATTCCCCCTCGACCGCGCCCACAAGTGGGCACCCTTCTCCCCGGGGAGAAGGGGTTACGGGCGAGGACGACCCAACCACTTCGACAGGCTCAGCACATGCTCTAACTCCCTCCCTCGCAGGAAGGGAGGATTTTTCCGTCACCTTGCGCGCGGGTTTAGCACGTCGTTCAGGGCGTCGCCGATGATGTTCCAGCAGAAAATCATTAGCCAGACGACTGCGATCGGTGCGAGCAGTTGTTCCGGGTGATCGCGCAAGACAGAGACGCTCGTATTGCCACGGGCCGTGACCTCGCCGATCATCACGCCCAGGCTCGGCCGCGGGGGCTGAACGCCAAGTCCAAAGAAGCTCAGGATGACCTCCGACAGGGCGATCGCGCCGATACCGAAGCTGACCGCAACGATTACAGGACTGACGACGTTGGGGAGTATGTGGCGAAAGAGTATTCTCGGCGTCGAAGTGCCCATTGCGCGGGCAGCTTCCACATATTCGGCCTCGCGCAGCGCAAGTACCTGCCCCCGCACAAGCCGCATCATTCCGAACCAGCTCAGAGGCAGCAGGGCAATGCCGATTACCACGTAATCGACAACGCCTGAACTGACGATTCCTGATATTCCGGTCGAGTCTTCAATGTTGCGCGCGAATTCCACGATTCGCGGTCTTAAAGTGGCAGCCAGAAGAATAATTAACAGGATGTCGGGAAAGGCCGATATCACCTCTCCGATTCGCGAGATCACGGCGTCGATCATGCCGCGGAAATAACCGGCGACCAGGCCCATCGTCACCCCCAGGAACAGGCTGCCGGTGATGAACGTGGTGATCGTGATGATGACCGTGGTCTGGATGCCCCAGACGACCCGTGTAAAGATGTCCCGGCCCAGGCGGTCGGTCCCGAGCCAGTTTTGGGAGTCGGGGGCATGCTGGGTCCTGGACAGGTCTGTTGCCTGGTAGTCGTGAGTTTGAATGACCGGGGCGAGGATCCCGAGCAGGTAGATGATCGTAATGAGGGTCAGGCTCACAACCGCGAGACGACGCTTTCGGAAACGCGCCCAGACGTTGCGCCAGTGGCCCCGCGGCGGCAGCAATTTTGCGGCCGGTTCGGAAGGGCCAGTGCCGGATTGGGTACCAGAATTAGTGGCGGAAGCACGTGAAGTGGAACCTGTCATGCGTCTAGTTCAACCTGATCCGCGGGTCGATGACCGTGTAGGCGATATCGATCACCAGGTTTGCAAGCACGAGCATCACGGCGCCAATCAACACGAATGCCGTCATTACCGGGAAATCACGCTGGAAGATGGCGTCCAGTGCAAGCCTGGAAACGCCCGGGATACCGTAGATCAATTCGACAATCAGCGAGCCGCCCAAAATGCCGGCCATTGTGAATCCAAGAAGAGTCAGAATCGGCAACAGTGCATTGCGGGCGACGTGCCGGTAATTGACCACGTAGTTTGACATTCCTTTTGCGTAGGCTGTCCGAACGTACTCCTGCCCGATCACTTCGAGTGTGCTTGCCCGCATATGGCGAACGAAGATCGCAGCGCCCGGAATTCCGATGGTTATCGCGGGGAGAATAATTTGCGTCGAGAACATACCCCCCCAGCCGGCCGCGGGCACCCAGTGGAGCTGCACTGCGAAAAACAGGATCAACAATGGCGCGGTAAAGAAGACCGGCATCGCGTACAGGACCAGCATCGATATGACGACGGCCGGGTCGCGGTTTGTCCCCTGCCGTTTGGCGGCGTAGAACCCGAGCGGGAGTCCGATGGTCAGGGCGATCGCCGCGGCGACAATGTTGAGCTGTACGGAGACCCACAACCTCGGTCCGATAAGAGAAGTAACCGGCTTGCCCAGGTAGGTATAGCTTTCGCCCAGATCACCCTGGAGGGCGTTGCCGATGAACCGGACGTACCGGACCGGCAACGGGTCGTTGAGGCCCAGTCGTTCGCGCAGGCGTTCGATTCGTTCCGGCGTCGCACGGTTTTTGAGCTGAAGTTCTGCCGGGTCACCCGGCGCCACCGTGCCCATGAAGAACACGAAGAAGGCCGCCAGCAGCAGCAATATGGGCGTCCAGAGCAGGCGTTTGAGGATGTATGCCAGCATCGGCGGTCGCAGCCCTCCCAGGTCGCCTGCCATTTTGAACGAACGAGAATGTGACGGGAAAGAAAACCGGGCCCCGGCAACGGCATGTTACATATGCCGCAGATTATCCGGGGCAATTTCCTCTGTGCCGGTCAGGGCCCGGGGGTTATTTGTCGATCCAAACATCCTTGAACTTCGCGATCGTCAGCGACGAAAAAGCGTAGTCCTTTACCCAGGGCTTGACGAGCGCTTTTGAATCGACACCCCACCAGAGCGGCAGCCAGGCTGCGTCGGATACGATCAACTGTTCTGCATCGTTATAGAAGGCAACCCGCCGGGTGGCGTCCTGCTCGGTCTGTGCCGAAACAACGAATTCGTCCACCTTCGGGTTTGCGTATCCCCCGTAGTTGATCGCGCTGTCCGAACGGAACAGGACGTCGATAAACGTCTGGGGGTCTGGATAGTCGGCCTGCCATGACAGACCGCTCCAGGCCTGCAACCGGCCCCGGTGGAGGTCCTGGATGTAGGTTGCCCATTCGACCTGCTGGATCTCGATTTCTATCCCAAGATTCGTGCGCCACATGTCGGCAACGACCTCGGTGGTCAGACCGGGCGAGCCACCGGTGCCTGGCACCGTAAGGATGATTCGGGGACGTGTTGCGGGGTCGGCGTAGGCAGACTGCGCGAGCAGTTCCTTTGCGAGTTCAGGATCGAAATGGAGACCCTTGATCTCAGGTGAGTAGCCGGGGAACCCGGGCGGGATGATGCCATACGCAGGCTTCACCAGATTTGAGAAGACCTGGTCGGCAATCAACTGTTTATCGACCGCGTGATTCAGCGCCTGGCGGAATTTCGGGTCGTCGAATGGTGGCTCGTTGATGTTGAACCCGACGTAGGACACTGCAAAGTTCGGCGGCACCTCGACGAGGTCTTTGTTGATCTCTTCAGTGGGGTCCTGCACGCGCTCGAGGTCGGCCAGACCGACCCCTGTCGCGTCGATTTCGTCGTTTTCGTACATCGCCATCGCAACGCCGCCAGCAAGGTTGAACACGACCTCGTCCAGATAGGCTGTACGACCCCAGTAGTTGTCATTTCGTGCGAGCCTGATCCGCTGCCCGATCCGGTATTCCTTGAGCCGGAACGGACCGGTGCTAACCGGATCGTCGGTCCAGTTCTTGCCGAGAGATTCGACATTGTTCCGATTGAGAACAAATGCGGTCGGATAGGTCAACTTGGCGATGAAGTAGGCCTTGGGAGCGTCGATTGTCAGGCGAAGGGTCCGTTCATCGATAACCTCAATGCCCGAAGCCGAGGTGGCGATCCCATCGACAATGTCCTGGATTCCTACGATGTCGCCCAGGAATTCCTCTGCAACTGTCGATGCGGTGTCCGGGTGGGCGGCACGTTCAAACGACCACTTGAAGTCCTGTGCAGTGACAGGGTCGCCGTTGGAGAATTTCAGATCCGGGCGGAGCCTGAATTCATAAACGGTGCCGCCATTTGAGATCGACCACGATTCGGCGAGGTCTGGCTCGAACGGGTTCAATGTGTTCGGGCCGAGACGTACCAGCCCTGAGAAGACCTCGATAACGATTCCGTACGAAGTGCCGTCCGTCACCAGGTGCGGGTCGAGCGTTGGGGGGTCGCTCCACAGCGCTTTGAAAATTCCGCCCGACTTCGGGCCCGAGGCTGCATCTGTTGCGCTGCCTGCGCTGTCATCGGATCTTTGCAGATCGGGCGCAATCGCCGGCTGGGTGGCCCTGACTGCGGGGGCAGTCGAGGTTGGCAGGGCGGGGGCCTCAGTGGGGGCCACTGACCCGCCACTACACGCGACGGCGGCTATCAGGCCGAGGCTCAGTGCCGCGCCAATAATCAGTCTTCGTGTCAATTTCGGTCCTGAAATCAAGATTGTGTCCCGTTCGCTTTTGTCTACTAAGTGTTTCTTACGGTATTAGCGGATTAATGGTTTTGGGGTTTTGTGATTATGATCGCGACTCTTGAAATCAATTCGGGTTCAAGTCGTTGCCTCGACCGATGCTGATGCAGATTCCATCTGAGAACTGAGATACGACTTCAGGAGGTCGTCCAGGTCGCCATCGAGGACTGCCTGAGCATCGCCGGTCTGGAAGCCGGTGCGGTGATCTTTGACCATCTGATACGGGTGCTGCACGTAGCTCCGCACCTGCCTGCCGAATTCGGCCGACACGTGTTCGCCTTTCAATTTGGCCCGTTCCTCGGCCTTCTTCTGCATGTCCAGGTCTACAAGACGGGCGAGGAGGATCTTCATGGCGACTTCACGGTTCTGGGCCTGCGACCGCTCGTTTTGCACCGTTACGACGAGTTTTGTCGGAAGGTGCGTGAGCCTGATGGCAGTCGAGTTTTTCTGAACGCTCTGACCACCGTTGCCGCTTGCGCGGAAGACATCTATGCGCAGGTCGTCGGGGTTAATTTTGATCTCTTCCGTTTCGTCGGCCTCGGGCAGGACCTCGACGAGAGCAAAGCTGGTGTGACGGCGGTGGTCGGCGTCGAACGGCGAAAGCCTGACGAGCCGGTGGACGCCACGTTCCGAACGCAAATAACCGTAGGCGTACTTGCCGTCGATCTTGATGGTGGCACTTTTTATCCCGGCTTCATCGCCCGGGGTCAGGTCCATTATCTCGACGCCGAACCCGCGTCGTTCAGCCCAGCGCGTGTACATGCGGACCAGCATTTCGGACCAGTCCTGTGCGTCGACCCCGCCAGCGCCCTGCTTGACGTAGAGAATCGCCGGTCGCACGTCGTAATCGCCGCTGAGTTGCAGTTCAAACTCGAGTGAAACGACGGTTTTTGTTTGCTCTCGCAACTCGGTGGCCAGCTGGGCCCCGAGCGCATCGTCGTTTTCTTCGACAGCCAGCGCCAGAAGTTCGGCTGTGTTGGCAACATTGCCTGCAAGATCGGTCCAGGTCACGAACTCGCCTCGCACCGCTGCCAGTTCACGCATCTTCGACTGAGCGTGCCTCGGGCTGTCCCAGAACCCCGGCGCGGTGGCCTCTTTTTCTAGCGAATCTGCCTTGCGCTGTAGTGCGGGCAAGTCAAAGTCGCCTCACGATCTCTTGGACGCGTGAATTCAACTCTTCAGCGTTGCCGAGGAGCGTTCGCATGTTCGAAGTTGTCGGTTCGTGATTCGCCATCGCCGCGTATATTGATTCCCCAATTGACCCATTTCGGGTTTGGGTCAAGTTGCGGTAACTCGATTACCACAGCTCAATTATAGCAACCGGCGAATTCAAAACGCCCGGATTTTCCAAGGTCATAAAGGACCATGTCGCGGGCCATACGGGGCGGTTCAATGTTATCTTTGTCGCATTGGGGGCTCATCGGGGCGTGGCGCAGTCCGGTAGCGCATTGCACTGGGGGTGCAAAGGTCACAGGTTCAAATCCTGTCGCCCCGACCATATGGATGAACCGAAAAGACCTGCCAGTTGCGGCGGGTCTTTTTGTTGCGAAATCAGGTGACAGGCCGGGGCTTGTGCGTCGGATTTTTTATCGACAGAAATGTGAACGCCGCGGCAACGAGCAGTCCGGCCCCGACCCACAGCACGATCTGGTAAGAGCCGGTCTCATCTTTGACCCAGCCTGCAGCTACAGGCATCACGAACAAAGCGGTGTTGTAAATGGGTGCAAGCAGACCACGGATGGTCGCGTAACGCTTACGACCAAAAAGGTCGCCGACGAGTGCCCAGTTCAGGCCGGAGCCGATTTCTGTGCCTGTGAAAAGTAGCAACGCTGCGAAGATCGGCCATGGGCCGTCGACAAAGTTCAGCAAAGCAAGCGATAAAGCAGCCGAGATGTAACACCCTGCCAGCAGCCGCTGCCTGCCCAGGCGATCGCTCAGCCAGCCGAAAAAGATGATCAGCGGGACGGAGCAGAGCGCGAGCAAACCGATCAGGTTCGCCGCTGATTGCTGTGACTCGCCCTTCCACACGAGGATCGGTACGAAGTGCACGAATATTGTGCCGTGCACCGACATCCTCAGGACCGTACCGGCAGCGAGCACCCAGAAAGCCCGGGTGCGGACCGCGTCACGGGCAGTCCATTCGCCGTCGTCGTCTGCTATATCAGCGTGAGTGCCACCGGATTGGGATTGGGCAAACGTTTTCGATTTTTTCGACGTTTTCTTCAGGAGGTCGCCGTCAGGTCCAATGCCAATCGACTCGGGCGAGCGTTTATACACCAGTGCGATCGGCGTGATGAATATGAGCATCCCGATCCCGACCCACAACGCCGCGGTCTCCCAGCCCCACCTGAGCACGGCTACCGAAAGGAGCGGGACCATGAATGCGCCCCCCAGCCGGAAGGCGGCGCTGTTGATTGACATCGCTATTCCGCGTCGGCGGGAGAACCAGGTGTTAATGGCGGAGGTCGACGCCTGCATGAAACTTGTCGAGGAGCCGATCGAGATTACGAACACGTAGACCAGTAGAAATGCCAGGAACGTGCTGGTCTGCGCCAGCCAGACGTAACCGACTCCGGTCATGATCGTGCCGACGAACATCAGGCGACGGACGCCATACCGATCGAGCAGCCAGCCGGTGAGCGGCCCCAGCAGCCCGTTTTCGGCCCTGGACAGGGCGAAGGGCATGGCCATTTGCGCCGACGTCAGTCCAAGACTTTGCGAGATGGGGATGAAAAATACGGTGAAGCCCTGCCAGTGGACGGAACCACCGAGACCGTTCGTCAACGCAGAGGCGATAACTATGTTCCAGCCGTAAAACCGTTTCTTACGAAGTTTCTTGCCTCTGGCGACTGTTTCGCCTTTTGATGCGCTCACGCGTTGCGTTTTCTGGTCGATTTGGCGAGGCGGTCATACATGACGATGTTGACGGTCATGCCCAGGTTCAACGACATGGTTGTCGGAATTTTGACTACCGACTGGCATTTCTCCAGGATTTCGGAGCTTATAGAGCCGTTTTCCGGGCCAAATATGTAGCAGGCGCGTTCGGGATGAACGAAGTTGACCAGGTCGACGGCGTCAGCGGTAATTTCGACGGCGACCGGCGTGCAGTCGTTCGGCATGGCGTCGAAAATGTCGTCTACTTCCAGCACCGGCACATGCCGGTAGGCCCTTCCCGGGTCGGTCGAGAGCTTTCGGACGTTGATCTTTGGATCGGCCCCACCGAGGATGACCATCCGGGCACCAAATCCAAGGGCGGCCCGAAGCGCATGACCGACGTTGACTCCATCGGCCGGCCTGTCGAGGGCGATGCAGGCGAACCCACGCTCGGTAAGCGTCGACTTTCGTTGCACGTGGCGTGCCAGGCTCTTTTTGGCTAGGTTCGTTCTGGCAAGTTTTTTCTTGATGAGACTTTTCCTGGTCGAATTTTCACCGGGGTCGGAAGCGGCCCGAGGTAACAGCCCGACGGGGTGGGTATTAATATGGCTGCCTGTTCGAAGCCCGGGGCGTCGATTTCCCGGACCGTCGGAAATGCAGCCTCTGCAGCCGCGTTGAAATCGTCGATCGCCGCGGCGTCATCGACGGAGATTTGCAGTCGATTTTCATGCGCCCGTTCGGCAAATTGTCGGGCGTCGTTAGCCGGGGTCATTTGCGGAGCCTGAAAAAACAAAATTTTCGGTCGCACGGCAGTATAGACCTGCGGTCTTTGGGTCGTGCTAGTCTGGTCGGTCTATGCAGATAACAGACACACTCGCAACGCTCGTCGCCGAGGCATTGGAAACCGTCCAGACCTCGGGGGTCCTGCCCGCTGCCGGTGATGTGGAAATCAAGATTGAGCGGCCGAAGCTTGCCGAGCACGGCGATTTCAGCACGAGCTTGCCGCTGGCGCTTGCCCGGACAATGCGGATGGCACCGCTCCAGATCGCCGAAGCGATATCGGGTGCCGTGCCCGATCACGACATGGTCGGAAACGTCGAGCATGCCGCTCCGGGTTTTGTGAACTTCACGCTGTCGACCATTTGGCTTCAATCGCAGGTAGACGCGATCAGAAAAGCTGGCGAAAAATTCGGGTCCGTCGAGGTGGGTGCCAATAAGAGCGTGCAGGTCGAGTTCGTAAGTGTGAACCCGACCGGGCCACTTCACGTCGGGCACGCACGGGGCGCGGTTATCGGAAGCAGCCTGGCGAACGTTCTCGACGCGGCAGGATATGACGTGCAGCGGGAGTACTACGTCAACGACGCCGGGAACCAGATGCGGGTGTTTTACGACACTCTGTATTCCCGGTACATGCAGGCAGCCGGGCACGACGTTCCACTTCCCGATCCGGCATACCCGGGGGAGTATCTCAAAAAGCTCGCTGAAGGTCTGCTCAAGGACCTGGGTAAAGACGCAGTTTCAAAAGACAAGGCCGACGCAATTGCCGACCTGGCCCCCGAGGCGCTGAAACGGACACTTGCCGACATCCGCCATGTGCTCGAACGGCTGGGGGTTACTTACGACCAGTGGTTCTACGAGGGCGAGCTTTTCACGACGGGCCGGTTCGACGAGGTCCTCAGGTTCCTGGAAGATGCAGGGCTGATCGTCGAGCGCGACGGGGCTAAGTGGTTCGCGGCGACAAAACTCGGTCTCGACGAAGACGTCGTCGTCATTCGCAGCGGCGATGGCGGTCCGACCTACTTTGGCACCGATCTTGCGTATCACCACCAGAAGTTTTTCGAACGGAAGTTTGATCGCGTCATCAACGTGTGGGGTGCCGACCACCACGGGCATGTCGCCAAGATGTATGCGCTGATGAAGGCGTTTGGTATCGAGTCCGACCGGCTCACGATCATTATCAACCAGATCGTCAATTTCAAGAACGAGGGCAAGTCGGTCAAGTTCAGCAAGCGGAACGACGTGATGGTGACCATCGAGGAGCTGCTCGACGAGGTCGGTGCGGACGCATGCCGGTTCATATTCCTGAGCCGCTCTCCCGAATCTCACATGGAGTTCGACCTGGGCCTGGCCAAGACACAGTCTTCCGAAAACCCGGTCTACTACGTCCAGTACGCGCATGCACGCATGTGCTCCATTCTGCGGGTTGCTGATGAACGAAGAATCACGTTCGATTCCGCCGATCTTTCACTGCTGACGCACGAGCGGGAGCTGGACCTGATACGCAGGTTGATCGAGTTACCAGCGGTTGTGGAGCGTTCGGCCGAAAGGTTGGAACCGCACCACCTGCCTCACTTCGCCATGGAACTCGCGAGGTCGCTCCAGCGGTTCTATGAATCGTGCAGGGTGGTATCGTCGGACCCCGGGGAACTGGAAATATCCCGTGCACGCCTTCAGCTGGTCGACGCGGCGCGGGTGGTGCTCAGCCGGACACTTGGGCTAATGGGAATGAGCGCGCCTGAGCGCATGTAGGCGGTTCGAGAAGAGGGGGCCGGGGGCACGGTGGGTGTTGGCTGAATCGTCGGGCCTTCCCGCGTTGGGCGCAAACCCTGAATCAAGTTCGGGATGACAATGTCTCGTCTGGGTCGCCGAGGCCGGATGACCTGTAGCGGGCGATTCGGTTGACATACGACCTGGCAGCTCGGCTCATCAAATCGGCATGTTTCTTGCGAATTTTTCCGATCTCCTTTCCGGGGGTGCCCCGTATCAGCGACCGCTCCTCGAACACCGAGTTTTCGGTAACCGTGCTTCCTGCGGCAACCAGGCAATTCTTTCCGAGCTCTACGCCGTCGTTCAGCGTTGAGCCGTTTCCGATGAGACTGCCGTCCCCGATAGTTCGTGCGTGACAGACGACGCCATGCCCGATCGTGACGTTATCGCCGATCTCGGCATCGGCGTCGGCATGTAAAACTGAATTATCCTGGATATTGGTCCCGGCACCGATTTTGATCTTGCCCGAGTCTGCGCGAATTACGACGCCGGGCCACACGCTCGAGTTGGGGCCCAGTTCGACGTCGCCGACGATGTAAGCGGCTTCGGAGACGAACGCCGTCGGGTCGATTTTCGGGGTTTTGCCATCGAGTGAGCGAATCACTTTTCAGCTTTCCGGAAAACGCGGGAACGACAGGTCAAGGACCTGATTGGTGGGCTGATTCACCTGGCTCCAGGTCCATGTCTGATCGGCCTTCACGTGATCGCCTGCCCGGGTGCCGAGATAGAAGCTGATCACGCCGAGATCAATGTCGTCGACGCTGACAGGACCGAGTATCACCTGGATATATTCGCCTTCAAGCGTTGTCGATCGTGGAGAACCGCCATGCACAAACTCGGCATAGATTGTCTGATCGGCAGGGCCCGGCTCGCCGGCTACGGTGAACTTCCCTTCGAAGATCATCGGGAGCGGAGGTGGACCGGCAATCGGGGTGAAGTCCTCGCGGTCGTAGGGCGTGGGTTCGCCATCGGCTGAACAGCCGAGCATGGCTGCGACCATTACGAGAGCAATCGTGAGGATCAGGCGGATGCGGGTCTTGGACGACGCCAGATGCGCGGCAGCCCCCGGTATCTGGGAGTTCAGTGTGGACAAATTGGGCGGGTTCGAAGCGTTCAAATTAAAGGGTGTTCGAGGTGCCAGCCGGTCGCTCGTTCGTATGCTGCGGCAGCCTGTATTACCGCCGTGTCACCGAACTGCGGGCCGATGAACTGGAGGCCGACCGGAAGGCCTTCCGACATTCCACCCGGAATCGATATCGAAGGCAGTCCGGCAATGTTTACCGGAATGGTGCAAACGTCGTTCATATACATCTTGAACGGGTCGTCCATTTTGTCACCTATCTTGAATGCGACGCTCGGTGAGGTTGGCGTGACCAACACATCGAACTTGAGGAAGGCGTCAGTGAATTCACGCCTGATGAGCGTCCTGACCCGCTGCGCCTTTTTATAGTAAGCATCGTAATACCCGGCAGAGAGCGCATAAGTGCCCAGAAAGATTCGGCGTTTGACCTCTTCGCCAAAACCTTTTCCCCGCGCGGTTTCGGTCGCTTCCGCCGATGTCCTGGAATCCGTTGAACCGAGGCCGTACTTCACTCCGTCGTATCGCGACAGGTTTGCCGACGCCTCTGACGGAGCGATGATGTAATAGACGGCCAGGGCATGGTCGGTGAGAGGCAGAGAAGTTTCGGTCACGTTGGCCCCGAGGTCTTCAAGAGTTTTGAGCGATGCTTCGAACGCTGATCGGACACCGGGCTCGATCCCGTCGACCAGGTACTCTTTCGGGACACCGATGTTCATGCCCGATATTCCAGATTCGAGGTCCTGCCCGAAGTCGGCGAACGGCGCGGGTACCGAAGTTGAGTCGCGATGGTCGTGGCTCGAAATCACGTTTAGCGCGTCGGCACAGTCGGCCACGCTCCTGGTCATCGGGCCGATCTGGTCGAGGGAACTGCCGAATGCGAGCAGGCCGTATCGGCTCACGAGACCGTAAGTAGGTTTCATTCCGACGACGCCGCACAGTGCGGCAGGCTGCCGGATGCTACCGCCGGTGTCCGAGCCGAACCCAACAAAACATTCACCAGCCGCAACCGCGGCCCCCGGACCGCCCGAGCTACCCCCGGGTACACGGTCGGTGTCCCAGGGATTGTGGACAGGGCCATAGGCGGAATTTTCGTTCGACGAGCCCATGGCGAACTCGTCGAGGTTGCCTTTGCCCAGGATCACGGCACCGGCTTCCTTCAGTAGTTGAACGGCGGTCCCGTCGTAAGGCGGGATATACCCCTTGAGGATTTTCGAAGCTGCTGTGGTTTCGACGCCTTCTGTCGAGAAGTTGTCCTTGACCATAACCGGAACTCCCGTGAGGGCAGTCGGTTCCTGTCCAGCACCCCTGAGCCGCTGATCCGCGAGCCTGGCCTGTTTAATGGCGCGCTCTGGCGTGACGGTGATGAACGAGTTCAAGTCTGGTTCGAGCGATTCGATGCGGTCGAGCATCGCGCGCGTCGCTTCTACTGACGACAGTTCCCGGTTATCGAACCTTGTCCGGAGCTCACGGGCCGTAGCAAAGTAAAGTTCGGAGTCAGTTGACCATGTTGTCATTCGATAATCGGATTATTCGAGAACTGTTGTTCGAGGGCCGTTATTCCAGAACGGGGCGGACCCTTACAAACTCGCCATCGCTGTCGGGGGCGTTCTGGAGCACCAGTTCCCGGTCGAGCGGCGGGTGCGGTTCGTCCCGGCGCATGACCGTGTTCGCGTCTGTGGTGTGGCCGGTTGGTTCGACACCCTCTGTATCCACGGCGGCAAGCGCCTGGAACTGGCCGAGAATGTTGGTGAGTTGAATGCGCATTTTTTCCGACTCCTCGTCGGAGAGCTTGATGTACGCGAGCTGTGCTATGTGTTCAACGTCTTCGGGAGTGAGGGGGTCCATTATTTTTCAAGCTGTTCGTTTAAGTGTGTGATGTTTGGCCGTAACGCCAGGCCGATGCACCGGGCCGGGACAGTGGGCCGGTGCACGGGCCGTTCGCCGTCTATCGTGGCAATTCCCGGATGAATGCGGACTGGATGCGGATAGTGGTCCGCAACGCCGAATCGAGTGTAGCAGCGGCCCGATGAACCGGGCGTCGTCGATGAAGCACACGGCGCACCACTCAGAGATGTTTGACACCCTCGATTCATGTTGCTTAGAATCGAGTTCCGTGCAGGGTGAAATTGCAAATGGCAATTATTGAGGCCGTAAGCCCTGCCCGAGGACGCGAGCAATCACTGCAAAGTGCCGCCTGAACCAGATACCGGACCAGAAATCAAAAGCGCCGATATCGATTTTCACCTGCTTCGACAGGCGGTTGCGCATCCTCCCTGCAACACCCTTCTCGCCTGAACCGCCTTTGCTGTTGGCCGGTCGCGAAACCGGCGTACCCAGTGGAGACGGCATTTGAGCAAGTTCATTTTCGTAACTGGCGGAGTTGTCAGTTCACTTGGAAAGGGCATTGCCGTAGCTTCGATTGGCAGGATGCTAAAAAGCCGCGCCCTGACGGTATCGGTCTTGAAGCTCGACCCGTACCTGAACGTCGATCCCGGCACTATGTCGCCCTACCAGCACGGCGAGGTGTTTGTGACCGTCGACGGTAGCGAGACTGACCTTGACCTCGGGCATTACGAGCGGTTTATCGATGTTGAACTGACGGCACTGTCAAACGTGACGGCGGGTCAGATTTATTCGGAGGTGATCGCCAACGAACGCGCCGGCAAGTACCTGGGCGGGACGATCCAGACCGTGCCCCACGTAACCGACCTGATAAAAGACCGGATTCTCGGGCTCGCCGAATATTCCAAGGCCGATGTTGTGGTCGTGGAGGTTGGCGGAACGGTCGGCGACATAGAGGGCCAGCCGTTCCTCGAAGCGATCCGCCAGGTCCGTAATGTCGTGGGACGCAAGGACACTTTCTATATCCATGTGACACTGCTCCCCTATCTCGGTACAACTGGCGAGCTGAAGACGAAGCCGACCCAGCACAGTGTGCACGTTCTGCGCGGGATGGGTATTCAACCCGACGCCATTTTGTGCCGGGCCGACCATGAGGTGGGAGAGGAAGAGCGCAGAAAGATATCGCTGTACTGCGATGTTGCGATCGAGGCGGTGATTGGACTGCCGACGCTATCGAGCGTGTATGCGGTCCCGCTCCACCTTGAGGCAGAAGGGCTTGGCGAAATTCTGGTCCGGGAACTTGGCCTCCCGGCGTCCCGCCCCGACCTCGATTCCTGGCGCGCCATCGTCAGGGTCGACGAGGAGGAACATCCCGAAATCGACATCGCCCTGGTCGGAAAATACGTGGAGCTCAAGGATTCGTACCTGTCGGTGGTCGAAGCGCTTCACCACGCCGGACTGCACAATGAACGAAAAATCAACATCCAGTGGATCGCGGCCGAAGATGTAGAGAAACATGGCCCGGAACAGCTCCTCGGTTCAGCCAGGGGAATCATTGTTCCCGGGGGATTTGGTGAACGCGGGCTCGAAGGCATGATCGCCACCGCGAATTACGCCAGGACCACCGGCATCCCATACCTGGGCCTATGCCTGGGAATGCAAATAATGGTTGTGGAGTACGCCCGGAACGAGCTCGGCATTTCAAATGCGACTTCGCTGGAGCTCGACCCTGATGCAGAGCACCCGGTGATCGCTTTCATGCCGGGGCAGGATCAACTCCACTCGACTGGCGGCACCATGCGGCTCGGCGTTTATCCCTGCGTTTTGAAAGAGGGCACGCGTGTGCGCGAAGCGTACGGCAAGGAACTGGTGAACGAACGGCACCGCCACCGATACGAATTCAACAACGATTACCGAATTCAACTGGAAGAAGCCGGGCTTATTGCGTCCGGGGTATCACCTGACGGAAACCTTGTCGAAGTGACCGAGGTCTACGGCCACCCGTTCATGATCGGCAGTCAGTTTCACCCAGAATTCGGTTCCCGGCCTGAACGGCCACACCCGTTGTTTCGAGAATTCGTCCGGGTTGCCAGGACGATTTTGCGTGAGGGTGGGCAACACGACCTGTTCGAAGAAAAATAGCCCCGCCGGTACTCGAAAACGGGGCGACTGTCCCGGGGGCTGGAATTCTTGTGCGTGTTTTTGGTAACATTGAGGTAGTAGGCGGATGAGTCCAGCGCGGATTCTCGCCGAATTTGTTACCTTGCCCGACGTCCTTGTCTTTCATTGACCGGCACTGATTACGATTGGGCTATCCCCTTTACAGGAACAAGATGTCCGCTCACGCGGGCAGCGTTGCCGGTGCAGATACCGGGCGCTGTACCCCCAGCCGAGCAACCAGATAACAGACTCGTCAACGACTGGCCGATATGTGCACGGTCGATTCCCAGGAACGACAGTCTTTCTCACCCACCCCATTTTTTCTAAGAACATTCTCTGCCCCAGTTGCGCATGTGGCACATCGATATTGATGTTTGCCATATGCGCCGATTGCGGATGATTCGTCGCAATAACGCCAGGAGGAACCCAAGCTGACTACCCAAACCCGATCCCAATCCCAATCCCGCGGTGGCCGCCGCAGGCCAGGCCGACGCCGTCCGAGGGGCGGTGGTGGTAGTGGTGGTAGTGGTGGTCGGCCCGCCGGGCTGCCGGCGGACAACTTCGAGGTCGATGAGAACACGCTGCCCGATCTGGGGAACCTGGGTACAAAGACCAACGACGAGCTCCGGCAAATTGCGATCGACAAGGGCATCAAGCGGGTCCCCATTCAGCGGACGGAGCTGGTGCTCGAAGTACTCGCAAATGTTGCGGAAGAGACCGATCAGCTGGTGGGTACCGGAATCCTGGACCTGCTTGGCGATGGTTACGGCTTCCTCCGGACGCCCGGCAAGCGTGGCGGTACCGAGGACATTTACGTTTCCCAGAGTCAGGTCCGCCGGTTCGGCCTGCGGCAGGGCGACATGGTCGCGGGCCAGGTGCGGCCACCCACCGAGGGCGAGAAGTACTTCGGCCTGATACGCGTCGAACTCGTAAACGGTTACGATCCTGAGTCGGCAATGAAGCGGCCCAAGTTCGACCAGTTCACATCAATTTATCCGGACGAACAGATCAAGCTCACGACCACGCCGAAGGTGATGTCGACTCGAATCATCGACATGGTGGCCCCGGTCGGCAAAGGTCAGAGGGCGCTCATAGTCGCCCCGCCGAAGGCCGGGAAGACGGTGCTGCTCAAGCAGATCGCAGCCGGAATTTCGGAGAACCACCCGGAGATCTACATCATCGTCGCACTTATCGGTGAGCGACCTGAAGAAGTCACCGATATGCGGCGGACTATCAAGGGCGAGGTGTTCAGTTCGACTTTCGACGAACCTATCGAAGACCACGTCCGCACGGCCGAGGTCGCGCTCGACAGGGCACGGCGGCTGGTGGAAAGCGGCGAGAACGTCGTTGTGCTCCTGGACAGCCTCACCCGGCTGGCCCGGGCCTATAACCTGTCGATGCCGAGCAGCGGCAAGACGCTGTCGGGCGGCATGGACCCCAATGCGCTGTACCCGCCGAAACGCTTCTTCGGGGCTGCCCGGAACTGCGAAGAGGCGGGCAGCCTGACGATTATCGCCACGGCCCTGATCGACACGGGGTCCCGACTTGACGACCTCATCTACGAGGAGTTCAAGGGCACCGGGAACATGGAACTGCACCTCGACCGTCGATTGGCCGACCGGCGTCTGTGGCCGGCGATCGATATCGAGAGGAGCGGTACCCGCCACGAGGAGCTACTTCAGGACGAAAGTACGTTGAAGCAGATCTGGCTCCTCCGCCGAATGATTGGAATCATCGGGCAGGACTCGAACAGCCCGACCGAGGCCGCTGAACGAATCCTGGAACGGATGGCCCGGACGCAGACGAATGAAGAGTTTCTGGCGTCGATCACAAAACCTGACAAGGTTTAAATGAAGGTGTGGGATCGCCTGATATCGGTGCAGTTCGTTGCAAATGTGTAATTCTCCGGTAACGCAAACTCGCTTTATATTGTTGTGGGACTCATTGACACTCGTTCAACAGGCTATTTATAGTTCAGCAGAACTGATTTTCACGCTCTCGGGCGCCTATCCGGTAACGGATGCGTGTTCCCCGTCATAGTTGTGAAAATCATCGAAGGGTCTATGCCGAATGGGTTGACATCGCGAACGCTGCGATGATTAAATCGCTTGGGTTTGTCCCGAAGTCCGATGCCGCGCGCGCCGGTTGGTGTGCATTGGACTGTACAGAAATAACGGAGCCGGCAAACTTTCCGCATGTTTTGCGGGGAGATTAAATAGATTTGGAGACCTCCGGGTTTCATACCACCAGGCAATGGCGGGAGAAGATATTTTCTCTGCCTTCTGCCGTTGTTGTGGGTAAAAACGCGGATGCAAGGGGGACTGGAGCTGTGAAGCTTTCAGTGAAATTGCTTTCCGGGCTGGCGTTCATAGCGTTGGTCGCGGTGGCTGTAATAGGCCTCTCTAACTCCGCCAGTGCGGCAGTGGACGGCAAGATATACGTCACGAACGTAGCGTCCAATTTGACCAATGAACCCGGTCAAAACATCGAGGATGATGGCCGGCTGACTACCACAACGGTGTTTGGGACCTATAAATCTGATGTCATTAGCGGCACGTCCGCTCGTGACATCGTCACGGACTCAGACAAGTTCATCATCACGGTCATTGACTCTGACCTGAACACGACCACGAACATCACGTCAGATGAGGCGGGTGGTTCGGGGTATGACGTTCTCAATGCCGGCACTGACGTTATTGACGTTGTGGGTGCTGGTTTCAACACACCCGGCGAAAGAGTTCAGATCACTCTGACTGATGAGTCGGCCAACCCGATCGTCGGTGATCTTTCGGACATCAAGGTTTTCGACCCTGGTACCAATACTGAAGTTACTGGTGTAAGCGTCGTAAGCATTGACTTCGCCGGTAACGGCACGAACCCCGCCCTGATTACGATTCAGGTCGACTTCGGCTCTGGTCCTTCTGGAAACATCGACATCGGTTACCCGTCGTCAACCGAGGAAACGATCA